>JAYVTN010000229.1:0-7385 GCA_043788785.1 Spartobacteria bacterium
CCGGTGACAGTCAGCCAGGATCTCAATGGGAAAAATGTGCCGATCACGGTGACCGAGCAGCAGGCTGGCAGTGCCGCAAACCCCGAGATCCAATCCATCAACTTGGGCGCGTTGGCAGGTAGCCCTGGTGGCGAGTTCGTCCTCAAATTCGGGACATACACCAGTGCACCTCTCTCGGCATCGGCTACCGGGGCGGATGTGCAAACGGCGCTGAATGCTGTAACGAGCATGCAGAACGCTGGCGGGGCGAAGGTGAGCGGCGGGGCTGGCGGGCCCTACACGGTGACATTCTCTACGCTCCAGAACCAGCAATCGATCGTGGCGCTCGGAGGAGGAACGCTCGACCATGAGCACCAACAGATCAGCCTGGGTGCTATGACCGGAGTCGTTGGAGCCCAGTTCAACCTGACCTTCAATGGGCAAACCACAGGCAAGCTCTCTGCAACGTCAACCGCGGCCGAGGTGGAGAGCGCGCTCAACGCGCTCCAGAGCGTCCAGGGGCTCCGCTCGGACCTCACCGGCCACATCACGGTAAGCAATGTGGCGCCTGGCGTGTACGGACTGGACTTCAATACCTTTGGCGATCAGCCAGCCGTCTCAGGCCGGAGCCTAACGACAGCGGACCGGGTGTTTGGTTCCACGGAGACGACAGCGGGCTCCAATGGATTGCCGGTGGTCATCAGTGAGCCGACCCCAGGCAACGCATCCACCAACGAAGTCCAGAAGATTAATATCTCCTCAATTGTCACCAACAACGGGACGTTCCAACTCCAGTTTGACAACAGCCTTTCCGATGTGATCCCGGGATGGACGACGGTCCCGCTCGCCGCTTCTGCAACGGCTGGCCAGATCCAAACGGCCCTCAACAATTTGCCATCGATTCAAGCCGCGGGCGGGGTTGTGGTCGGGACCCTGGGAGGAAACGACTTCTCGGTAACCTTCGGCAGCGTCTCTAACCAGCCCGCCATGGTGGGTTTAGGTGGTCAGTTGGAGCATCAGGGAATCGATCTAGGCGAGCTGGCAACCCACTCCGCCGGGCTGTTCCGGTTGGAATTCAATGGCGAGTTGACCAAGGCCCTGCGGGTCACTTCGACAAGCGTGGAAGTCGAGAGCGCATTGAATTCCCTTGCGACCATCCAAGCCTTGCGGGCCCACGGCGAAGGCGTCGTGACCGTCTCGGCAGGCGCCCTTGGCCAGTACCAAGTCAATTTTCAGGACGTCGGCAACCAGAGTGCCTTGGCGGGTGTGGGGACGGTTTCCTTCGAGCGCAGCCTCGATGTGGTTGAACTCACCAAAGGCACGGTGAGTGCCAAAGAGCAACAAGTCCTCAATCTCCAGAACTTGCCCACCTTGGCTGATGGGCGCTTCCAACTGACCTTCGGGGCCGATTCGACGGGTCTCTTGAGCGCCAAAATCCCGAGCCCGGACCTCGAAACTGCCCTTAATGCGCTCCCGAGCATCCAGACTGCGGGTGGAGTGACTGTGGTTGTAGTCTCCCCGGGGGTCTACCAAGTCAATTTTACTGGTTCGGGCGATCAAGCGATCCTGGTTGGAAAAGTGAACACCGTTGGAACCACCGACCGCATTGCGATTGCTTCCACACCTGGAGATGTCGATGCGGCACTCGATGGGGTTTCCTTTGTAGACGTGCTGGTAAGCGCCGGCACATTGACAGGAACCTTTGATGTCGGATTCCAGGAAAACGCTGATGAGCCCCAGATGACGGGCAAGCTCTTCCAAAGCGAACACCAGACGATCGATATCTACGCACAAGGCAATTTCACGCTCACCTACAACGGGTCGACGACGGGCTTGCTCTCTCCATCAGCTACGTCCGGAGAGATCCTCAGCGAACTCAACGAGTTGCCCACCATCATCGCCGTCGGCGGGGTCAATAAAGTGATCATTGGGGAAAATAGCAGTTTCGAAGTCGTCTTTGTGCGCAGCGTTGATGAGAAAAATGTCACGGCAACCCAATATTTGGATCCGATGCCCATCACCACCAAGGTCGATGGAACAGCTAGCGCGCATGAAGTGCAGATTGTGAACTTCACATACAAGGGTGCATTTGTGGACGCAAAGTATGCGGCAGCCTCACTGGTGGGAGCCATCTACGACACCAATGAATTGGATTCCAACACATTCCATTGGGTAGAGCTCAACAACCTCGCGGGCTTTAACGAAGGTGACATGCCTATCGATGGTATTCTTATGGCCAGAACCTTTGACCAAACCACCGTCAACTTCATCCCGGAAGCCAAGTTTACGGCGTCTGGCTTCTTCGACTTTAAGAACAATATCTAAACTGCGGCGCGACATTCCCCTATTCACGTCATGAAAATCTCCAAGCCAATGGTTCATCCAATCGTCGAAGTCCTTGAGTCCCGGATTGCGCCAGCGACCCTCGCCCTGCTGCCCACGATCAAGGACGCCGAGATCGCTTTTGATCTCAATCCAATTGGGGACAAGCACTTTGTGCAGGCCGTCAGCGGCAGCCCGATCTTGCTCAAGGCTGGACAGGTGCTCACTACGGGAACCGGCGCCCGCAGCGGCAGCTACCTGATGTTTGTTGAGAAGGGCCAGATGCTGGTGTTTACCACCGACCTCAATAACAACGGGAAGTTCGATTTCAATGAAATCACCGGGATAGCGGCAGGGGACGGCTTGCGTTTTATCAGTTTCGTAGACATCCACGGCGACATTGTCACCAATCTGGATGCGGACACCACCCTGAGCGATTCCGACAACAACTCGAGCGGCAATGACTTCTTCCTCAAAGGGGACGGGCTCGTCCTCAATAACGCGCGGATTGAGTCCATCACGTTGCGTTCCCTGACCGCAGCCGACCTGACGGATCAGAACAGCTCAGTCGATGGAGCGGTTAATGACAGTGATGTGAGTTTGCGGCTGACCTTGAGCAGCTATTCCATCTTCGGCCAGGTACTCGCAGGCAAAGGTTTTGGGGTCGTCGGCGATCCAACCTCGGGCTTGTTGATTAATGACGCCGGCTTCACTTTGCAAGCAGCCGCCTATGGTGCGGGGGTCGGCCTGGATTACTATTATGAGACCAAATCCAGCGTCGGCGCGATCCGGACCGGAACCGCTGCCTCCGGGGAGTACATCAGTTTCGGGGCTTCATCGGAGGATAACATCCAAGGTCGCTTGAGGAGTTTCACCCCACCTGCGGGCCAAGTTGGAGGAGACATTTACAATGTCCGTTCGACCACATCCACGCACTTCAACATCCGGGGGCTTTACAGCGGAGATGGCGGTACTGGCGCCCGTGGTGGGAATATCGATACGGTCACCCTCAACGGCGACACTGCCTCGGGATACGAGATTGTGGCGGGCAACGGGGGCAAAGGGCCTGCCGGCGGGGCCGGCGGTTCCATCTACCAGTTCAGTGACATCGGTTCGTATACGGGCCAAGTGACTTTGAAAATCGGGGATGGGGGCACCGGCTCCACGGGAGCCGGCGGCAATGGGGGCGTCCTGGGACTCAACACCATCGTCGGGGATGGGACCCAATCGCTTCCGGTCAATATCAATGTGAACGGGGGCATTTCGATCCTCCTAGGCGATGGGGGCTCGGGATTCACCAATGGCGGAAACGGAGCCAACTTGGCCAAGGCCGTGCTAACTCCCACTGAAGGAGCCGTCACTTATAGCCGGCAACTGGTGGCCACTACCCACGATGGCCTGCATGACCCAATTACGGGCAAGCTTCTCAGCCAGGGTGGGATCGGCCGGAGTATTCCGGTCGATTTCGACCAGGACGGCAGCGGTGACCTTGTATTCACCACCACGGACCCCGACCAATTGGTCGTCCAGTTCGGGAGCGTCAATGCAGGATTCACCGACCGGATTTACCTGGATGGGCCCGCGAGTGCCGAAGCCTTGGCAGTCGGCGATTTCAACGGCGACGGACACATGGATATCGTGGTGGCTTCTTCGGCTGCGGGCAGCTTCGGGGGCCTCATGGTGTATCTCTCCAAGTGGGAAGATTCTAACGTTAACGGCCTAAGTACTGCGGAGGATCTCAACCACAATGGGAAAGATGATTTCCTGGGCTTTTACTCGCCCATTTACAGCACCCTGCCTTCCTTGGCGGCAGGCGACTCGGCCGGAGCTCCGTACACCAATTACTTCTATAGTTTTGTGCGGTCCGGAACGGCTATCAACGATATCGCTGTTGGCGACTTCAATGGGGACGGCTACACGGATTTGGCCGTGTCGGCCACCTACCTGAACAAGGATACCTTCATCCCTAACCAGGTGGTGATGGTCTTGGATCCAGATATTGAAGGCGGACGCCCGACCGGACAGTTCTTTGCCGATGTGGGCCAAAAAGCTCAAGGCCAGCCCCCAGTCGGGGCCAACCCCTATGTGCCTTTCTATGCGTTCGGCGTTTCTGGGTTGGCCCAACTTGAGGCGACGGCACTCTCAAAGGATGCCACACATGACACCCTACTGGTCGCCAACATCAAAAATGATGTGGCCTATATCCCCAGTACACTCGTAAGCCAGTTGGATTTCTCGGTTAAGAGCGTTTTCGGGCCTGCCGTCAACAGTTTCACCTTTGGCAAAGTGGATACCGACCGTTTATTGTGGACTCCCAAAGCTGACAACGTCAGTTTGCAAGACGCAGTCGTCCGGCAGTTTGCCGTCAATGACTTCAACAAGGACGGCAATGCGGATGTGGTGATTATCACCGAGACGCCAGAGAGCTATGTGGTGGCACTCCAAGGCGATGGCTTGGGCAACGGCGACGTGGTCACCTTCAATCCTGCTGCGAACAAGGCGGGGGATAACAACGGCATTCCGGTAGGTCTCGATGGTAGTATTGCAGTCTCCATCCGCGCTACCGACTTCGCCCAGCCTCTCCCCTTTCCTACCCAGTTAGATGATGTGGTCGGTGTAGTTGATGATGTCGCCATCCTGACCTACAAGGATAACGGCTTCGTAATCAAAACTTTGTCCTTTCTGGACTACAGCGATCTACCGACGACCCCCAAAATAAATCCCGGGATCGACGACGCCGACTTTTATTTCGGCGGCTTTGTGGACGTTGCGGACAAAAAAATCGTGGCGTTTGATACGTACTTCCTGGATTCCACAAGTACTGAATTGGCCAACTACGGAGTGGGCAATGCGACCCAGGTTGCCGGCTTGGAGTATATCAACAGCGCTGGCGAATATGGGAGTTTCCGGACCATTGAGATCGAGCGGTACCTGAAGATCACGGCTGGGGATGGCGGCAATGGCATTACAGGGGCCGGGGGCGCCGGGGGTTCCTTGGGGGGGGCTTTGTTGAGCGTGCCTACGGATATCACGGGGACATTGGTTGGCTCTTTGGATATTGTCTTTGGGAGTTCCGTCAAATTGTTAGCTGGCAAAGGGGGGAATGGATTCACCTCGGGCGGAGTCGGAGGGAACATCCAGGGAACCCACATACACGGGGGCGGATCGGTGCTTCTCATTGCGGGCGATGGGGGATCGGGTGTTTCCAAGGCCGGCGGCAGCGGCGGGAGTATCATTTCCAATGTCCTCCTTCACGGAATCGAATTGAAAGCCGGAAAGGGTGGGAATGGATTCACGGGTGGCAATGGGGGCTCCATTGTCGGGCACGGCCTTTCGGATTACACCGATAATGAGTGGAACTTCCAACTCCTTTATGCCGGATCCGGGGGCAATGGAATCACGCGGGGGGGCGATGGCGGTGGGATCCGGAATTTCCATGCCCAGACGGACATCGTCTACGTGGGCGATACTGCGGGCATCGTCGTGTATGTCGCGGGCAAAGGCGGTAACGCCGTGGCGGGGCCTGGTGGTAATGGGGGTGATGTCACCAGCGTGAACCCTTTTGCTGGCGAAAACACGATGAGCGGCGACATTTACCTGCGCGGCGGGGACGCTGGCAACGGGACCGTGGGTGGCAGTGGGGGCAATGTGTCCGGTTTCATCAACAAGCCTTCAACGGGCGATGTCCCTGCGGTTCTCAGCTTCCTCGGTGGTAATGGTGGTACGGGCAGCAAAGGCGCTGGCGGTCGCGGCGGAAACGTGACGAATATTTCGACCCCGGCCACGGGCGCTCCTAGTTATGGATCCGCGCCTCTTGAGGACGGGTTCCCCCAGTTCGGGGCTGAACGTGCCAGTGTTTATTCCTATAACCGGATCTTGGGCGGGGCAGGCGGAGCCAGTTTTTCTGGAACCGGCGGCAGCGGTGGTTCGGTAAGCCAGATTTTGACCGGCAACACGGACGGATCCTTTGTCATCGCGGCCGGAGCCGCGGGAACGGGACTTCGGGTCGGTGGCACAGGCGGTTCGGTGAGCGGCGTTCGCTTGGACACCGGGGGTGGCTCCCTTGCCAAGGCCCTGATCATCGCCGGGGAGGGCGGGGCCGCGAGCGCCTTTGTTTCTAATTCCTTTGATTCTGCACAAGATCAGGCCCAAAAAGCTTTTGGCGGCACGGTGGGCCGGGGGGGCTTGGGTGGCAGTATCTCCAATTTCACCCAAGAGGGCGCCTTGGGTTCCCACGTGGATTTAATTGCGGGTAACGGGGGCGACACGCCTCTATACGGATCGGTTGCCGATTCGCTCACCTATGTGGGCCGCGGCGGAAGTATCTCCGGCATTAGCTTGGCCGGCAATCTCGGGAACGTTTCGAGCACCGTGCCTATCAAGGCTTACAACGACTGGAGCCAAGGACAGTCCATGGGCGACTTTGTCAGCGCCGTGCTCCGGGACGGATTTGCAGCCGGAAGCATCAGCGACAATATCGGCAATGTGGGAGCCGTCGTCGGCGCTGCGGGCCGGTTGAAATCCGCATTTTCCGGATTCGATTCCGACCACAAACCGATTTTTGCCAGCTTGCCCGCTTACCACGCGCAGAACGGCGACCTCATCAACGTCTCAGCCCGCAACATCATGTCGGCAGTCGCCGGTAATGTGGAGCGGATTGCCTCAATTCATTCGGTCCAGAACCTCAATGTGAGCGGTCTGGTGGGCAGCGACAAGGGTGTCCTCAATAGTTTCGACTATCTCGACAAGAACGGAAACCCCGTGACCGAGCCCGTCACAGACGGCAGCCTGATTGACGGTGCGCTCTTGGCGTCAACGTCCCCAACTGGAAGCAATATCACTGGCAACATCTTCGTGTTGCCTTAACAAGCCCAACTCTCCCCATGTTCAAAAGAGCCTTAGACAAAGACCTGTTATCGGCACTGCGATGTGCCTTGGTGGCGGCGTTCACCTTGGTGCCCCTGGCCGCAGTCCAAGCCCAAGTTCCGGCGGAACTTCGTGCCATCGATACGGGCGCTGTGCGCACTTTCAATGTGTCCCCGGATGAGATTTTCCTCAGCATTCCGGCCCCCTTGCCAGCGGGG
>JAYVTN010000230.1:0-7760 GCA_043788785.1 Spartobacteria bacterium
CCTCGTTGAGGTGAGGGAAGAAGCGACAGTTTTCATGAGGAAAACATTCCCACTCTGCCCAGAGAACCTCAGCTTAGGTCCTTTAGGTCGTTTGTGTCCTTTAGGTCCTTTCTAGGCCGGACAAACAAGGGACACAAGGGACACAAGGGACACAAGGGACATAAAGGACCTAACCGACCGAAAAGCGGAAGTTGCGCGCTCGCCCAATTGAGGGGCACGTTCTCTCAAATGCTGCGCCAAGTGGCCGCGGGCGAGTCGGAAACGAAAGCGCGTGGGGAAAGTCTCGTCTCGCGAAGAAAACAGCGATGAAGATTGCGACTGGAACCAAAGCCGCAAGCTTCGGCAATGGCAGGAATGGTGTCATCGGTGGCCCGCAACAGGCCAATGGCGTGCTCAAGGCGCAGGCGCAGCAGATGCTTGGCCGGGGTGCGCCGCAGGTCGCGCTGAAAGGCCTCGTGGAGGGAGCGGCGGGAAATGCCCACCGCCCGGGCCATGTCATCGACACCGATATTGGTTTGGAAATTGGCTTTGATGAAAGCGATCGCTTGAGCGACCACACCGGCAGTCACGGCCAAGGCGTCGGTGCTCTTGCGTAGAATTACCCCCCTGACGGCAATGCGAATCGGTGCGGTCGGCGCAGGCTCTCCGTTCATCAGGTCGTCCAGGAGACGGGCCGAGCGGTAGGCAATCTCCACCAGGTCCAGATCGACACTGGAAATCGGGACCCGACAGCATTCGCAGGCCAACTCCATATTGCCGACGCCCATGACAGCAACGTCCTCGGGGACCCGCAGACCCGAGTCGAGGCAGACTTCAATCACATCGGCCGCCAAGAGATCATCGAGCACGAAAACGGCCAGCGGCGTGGGCAAAGTTTTGACGCGCTGCTCCAGCCAGCGGCGGCAGTTGGACCACTTGTCCGAGCGGCGGCCGCGAGCCCGCTCCCATTCCAGAAGGATGCACTCTTGCCCGGCCGCGGCGAGACGCCTCACGAAGGCCTCGCGTCGCTCTTGTTCGACGCGCCCGCGGGCGATGCTGAACCAGGCAAAATTCCGATACCCGCGATCCAGGAAATGCTCCGCCGCCAAACGGCCGCACTCGGCATTGTCTTCCTCGACGGTGGGGAGCGAGAGCTGCTTGTGATTAGAGCCCATGAGGACCGTTGGCTGCTTGCCGAGCTGGGAGCGCAGAAAGGAGGCCAAGCGCGGGACCTCGCTATCGTTGACGAGCATGCCATCGCCCTTCCAGCCAATGGGAGTGGAAGCCTCGATCAAACTACGCGTGGCCAGATGCCAATTGGCCTCCCGGGCAAACCGCCCCACCCCTTCAAGGAACCGGGGGTCGTACCAACCGAGCGTGACGAGGACATTGCGTTTGGGATGCATGGCGGGGAACGACGAACGACGAATGACGAACGGCGCAAGGCGAACTGTCCGCACAAAGTGTCTGCTTTTTGCAGAAAGTGTCCGTTTACGCAAGACCTGTCGCTAGGTTTTAGTGTAGCTAGGTCAGGTACAGCCCCTGCCCCGTGTTCCATTCATCATTAGTCATTCCCTGCCCTGCCTCTGTGAAAACTGTCTATCTCATAGCCAATGGCGATCTCCGCGCTTCGGCCAACCAAAAGTGTGAAGCTGCACAGGCCGCGATGGAGCAGCAAATTACGGCCGCCCTCGGACAGGAGGGCTGGCAGGTGCAACGCGCCCATGCCTTTGATCCCGCTAAGGGCCACGGATTCATCGATAGCCAAAAGTACGGGATGAACGTTTTCCGCGACCTGCCCACGGAGTCGCCTCTGATCGTGGCCGAAGCGGTTTGGCAATACAGCCATCATGTGCTCCATGGCCTGCTCACCCACCAGGGGCCAATCCTAACCCTGGCGAACTGGAGCGGCACGTGGCCCGGGTTGGTCGGGATGCTTAACCTCAACGGCTCACTGACCAAGGCGGGGGTCAAATTCAGCACGCTTTGGAGCGAACACTTTGACGACGAGTTTTTCCGAAACGGTCTGCGATGCTGGTTGGAAACCGGCGCAATCGTGCACGACAACTCGCACGTTCAGCCTTTCCTGGGATTCCCGGTGTCGGCGCCCGAGTTGGAACTGGGGAGGGCGTATGCGCGGCGCCTCCAGCGCGAGAAAGCGATCATGGGGATCTTCGATGAGGGGTGCATGGGCATGTATAACGCGATTTTGCCCGATGAACTGCTGCACACGACGGGGGTCTTCAAAGAGCGGCTCAGCCAAGCAGCCCTCTATGCCCGAATGCTCACGGTCTCGGAAGCGGAGGCCTCCGAGGTTTATCAGTGGTACCTCGACCAAGGGATGCGCTTTGCCCTCGGCTCCGATGAGACCACCGATCTGACCCAGCGCCAGGTGCTTGAGCAGTGCAAAATGTATATCGCGGCGGTCCGGATCGCCGATGAATTCGGCTGCGCGACCATCGGCATCCAATATCAGCAGGGGCTCAAGGACCTGACTCCCGCTTCGGACCTCGTGGAAGGCACCCTCAATAACGTCCGCCGGCCACCGGTTTACCGGGAAGGGAGCGCTGGCGAGGCAATGCAAGAACTCTTCCCCGGTCAGGCGCTGCCGCATTTCAATGAGGTGGATGAATGCGCGGGCCTCGACGGTCTGATTACTTATCAACTCTGGCGCGAATTGGGTTACGCGCCCGAGAATACGCTCCACGACTTGCGCTGGGGCCGGGAGTACACGCTCAATGGAAAGGCGGCCTACGTCTGGGTCTTCCTGATTTCCGGGGCGGCTCCGCCCGAGCACTTTATTGGAGGCTGGCAGGGTGCTTCGAGTGAACGCCAACCCTCGATGTACTTCCGGTTGGGCGGCGGCACGCTTAAAGGGATCAGCAAGCCGGGTTGGATTGTCTGGAGCCGGGTCTACGTGGCAAACGGCCGGCTGAAGTTCGACACTGGGTTGGCCGAAGTGGTGGAGTTGCCCGCCGCGGAAACCCAAGAGCGCTGGAACCTAACGACTTCCCAGTGGCCAATCATGCACGCCGTGTTGCAGGGCATCAGCCGGGACCAGATGATGGCCCGCCATCCCTCCAACCATATCCAAGTTGTTTACGCTCCCGACCGGGAAGCTGCCAGCCGCGGGCTTTTGACCAAAGCCGCCGCGATGCAGGAACTCGGCATGGAAGTTTCCCTTTGCGGCACCATCTTATGAATCCAATGGAACAAACCCGCGAGGCGCTGCTCAAGCTCTCGCACGATCTCGGTGCCGAGCACCGGGAGTTGGCCATCCTCGGCGAAGGCAACACCTCCGCGAGCCTCGATGAAGCTGCCCCAGAAAATGGAGCTGCCGCAGGAAAGGAAGCTGCCGATGGCAGGAGCTTTTTGGTCAAAGCCAGCGGGAGCAGTTTGGGCAGCCTGCAACCGGACGATGTCGTCGCTTGCCGCAGCGCGCCGTTGCTCGAGTTGCTCGATCAAGCGCAGGTTCCCGATGATCTGGTGGATAAAACCCTGCTCAACTGCCGACTCGATCCCCAAGCCAAAAAGCCATCGGTTGAAGCGCTCTTTCACGCCTACCTGCTTTCGCTGCCTGGGATTCGGTTTGTCGGCCATACCCACCCGATTCCCGTCAACGCAATCTTATGTTCCCCGCAGGCCGAGGAACTCGCCAGCCGCCGAATTTTTCCCGATGAGATCGTCTGTTGTGGAAGTCGCTCGGTGTTTGTCCCCTACACGGACCCGGGCCTCAAGCTGGCCCAAGCCATCCGCGATCAGACCGTTGCCTTCCTGGAAAAAGAAGGCACGCCACCCCGGGTGATCCTCTTAAAGAACCATGGAATTATCACCTTGGGAGCCTCGCCCGAGGCGGTGAAGGCAGCCATGCTGATGTCGGCCAAGGCGGCCCGGATCCGCCTAGGGGCCGCCATCCTGGGCGGGCCCATCTTTCTCTCCGACGCGGATGTTAACCGGATCGCCAACCGCCCCGATGAGCATTACCGGCAAAAAGCGCTCAGATTGTAAACACGTCCCCTGCTCTTTTGACCTCCAGAAGCACCCGCCCAAATCGCCAGTTTGCCGTTCCATCATACAACCGTTCTTAGCCTTCCCCCCATTTATGTCCGCCTCCAAATCGTTAGCTATCGTTTGCGCTGCTACCGCAGCTGGGCTGCTCTTTAGCGGCTGCAATAAACCGGCCCAATCCGGAGCCGCAGGCACGCCAGCGCCGGGAGCCAAGAGCCTCGCGGTGATCCCGAAAGGAACGACCCACGTTTTCTGGAAATCCATTGAAGCCGGCGCGCGTGCTGCGGGCCAGGAACTGGGCGTGAACATTCTCTGGAAAGGCCCGCTAAAAGAGAATGACCGGGCCCAACAGATTGCGATCGTTGAGCAGTTTGTGGCCGAAGGCGTCAGCGGGGTCGTCCTCGCGCCTCTGGACGACACGGCGCTCAAACGCCCCGTACAGGCGGCCATGGCTAAGGGCATGCCGGTGGTCATCATGGACTCGGCGCTCAAAGGCGAGCAAGGGAGCGACTTCGTGAGCTTTGTGGGAACCAACAACCGCGTGGGCGGTGAAATGGCCGGCGAGGCGCTTGTCAAATTGCTGGGAGGCAAAGGCAAAGTGGTGCTGATGCGCTATATGGAGGGATCCGCCAGCACCGCCGATCGCGAAGCAGGCTTCCTGGATATCCTCAAGAAAAACCCTGGGATCACTCTGCTGGTGGAAAACCGTTTTGGCGGCGCCACCGCCAGCGAAGCACAATCAGCGGCCCTTAACATGCTGGACCAGATCCGCGAGGCTGACGGGATCTTTTGTTCCAATGAGTCGCTGACCTTCGGCATGCTCTTGGCTTTGCGGCAGAACAACCTCGCAGGCAAAGCCAAGTTTGTCGGCTTCGATTCCTCGCCGGCCCTGATCGAAGCGCTCAAAAAAGGGGAACTCCAGGCAGTGGTGGCCCAGAACCCGCGCAAAATGGGATACGAAGCAGTTAAAACAATCATGGCGCATCTCAACGGCCAGAAAGTGCCGGCAGTGGTCGATAGCGGCGCGATGCTGCTCACCCCGGAGAACCTGGACACGCCGGAAGTCAGGGAGCTCTTGCAGGCGCAATAATGTTTCTATGAGTCCTATGGCTCCTATCGGATCCAGTGCGGGTGGGGAACTCCTGCGCATGGAAGGGGTGCGCAAGCGCTTCGGGGCGACCGTGGCCCTCGATGGGGTGGACTTGCGGGTCAACGCGGGGGAAGTCCTCGCCTTGGTCGGCGAAAACGGCGCAGGCAAAAGCACCCTGATGAAGGTCCTCTCCGGGGCGCACCAACCCGACCAAGGGTCGATCTGGCTCAACGGCGAGCCTTATCGCCCGCAGCACCCACTGGAGGCGCGCAACGCCGGGGTCTCGATGATCTACCAGGAACTCTCCCTGGCCCCTCATCTGACCGTGATGGAGAACATCGTCCTCGGGATGGAGCCAACCCTCGGGCCCTTTGTGAAATGGCGCGAGGTGCGTCGGCGCGCCGTCGAGGCGATGGCCCAATTGGGCCGCAGCGACATCCTCCCGGAGACGCCGGTTCACCAGCTTTCCATTGCTGGGCAGCAGCTGGTGGAAATCGGCCGGGCCATCGCGGTGGGCTGCCGGGTTTTGGTTCTCGATGAGCCCACCAGCAGTCTCGCCCGTAACGATATCCACAGACTTTTCGACCTGGTTCAGCGCCTCAAAAAGCAGGGCCTCGGCATCATCTACATTTCCCATTTTCTGGAGGAAGTACGGACGCTTTCGGAACGCTTCACCGTGCTGCGCGACGGCAAGAGCGTTGGCTCTGGCTTAACAGCGAAGTCTTCCAACGAGGAAATCATTGCCCTGATGGTGGGCCGCCCGGTGGATGACCTTTATCCCCGAAGCCAGCGCACTCAGGGGGAGGCGGTTCTGGACCTCCGTGCGATTGCCGGGCCCGACAAACCGCTCAACGCCTCCCTCACCTTGCACCGGGGCGAAGTTTTGGGGATCGCGGGGCTGGTCGGGGCCGGACGCACCGAACTTTTGCGGGCGATCTTCGGGCTCGACCCGATCCGCAGCGGGGAAATCGAGCTCCAATCCAACTCTGGCCGTGCGCGGGTGGCGGGCCCTGCCACCCCCGCCCAGCGCTGGGCCACCGGGATGGGCATGGTCAGTGAAGATCGCAAGCTTGAAGGGCTGGCCCTCTCGCTGAGCATCGCCGACAACCTGACCCTCTCAAGCCTAGGCGTGTGGGTGGATCCGGCCCAACACGCGGCCACCAGCCACCAATGGATCAAGAAATTGGCCATCCGTTGCCAGGAACCGAACCAACCGGTGGGGAACCTTTCCGGGGGCAACCAGCAAAAGGTGGCCCTGGCCCGGTTGCTCGAACACGACGTGGATGTCCTGCTCCTGGACGAACCCACACGCGGAATCGATGTCGGCTCCAAAGCGCAGATTTATCAATTGATCGACGACCTGGCCTGTGCCGGCAAAGCGGTCCTGATGGTAAGCAGTTACTTGCCGGAGTTGCTCGGGGTCTGTGACCGGATTGCCGTCATGAGCAAAGGTCGGCTCAACCCAGCGCGCAATGTCAGCGAAATCACCGAACACGAAATCATGATCGAGGCCACCGCCAGCCAGGAGGTCGCATGCGTGTGACCCCAGGTTCGCAATCCCCCGCCCCTTCCCTAAACGCTCGCAGTTCCCCAAGCCTGCGCATCGGGATCCACTGGGCTGCGCTTCCCTCCAAGCTCGGCCCCGTGATCGGGCTGGTTTTTGTGGTGACGCTCTTCGCCATCCTGCGCCCCTCGACCTTTCTGACGGCCAGCAACTTTCAGATCATGATGCTGCAAACTGCGGTGGTGGGCACGGCCGCCCTGGGCATGACCCTGATCATCATCTCCGGCGGGATTGATCTTTCCATCGGCTCGAACATCGCCCTTTGCACCGTGGCCATTGCCCTCATGCTCGCGCACAATGTCCCGCCCTGGATTGCTGCCCTGGGCGGAATCGCCGTCGGGGCCGGCTGCGGCGCCCTGATCGGCTTGCTTATCACCCGGCTCAATCTGACCCCCTTCATTGTTACTCTTGGAATGTGGGGCGCCCTCCGGGGCCTCGCCAAGGGCCTCGCCAATGAAACCATGGTGGCAGCGCCTTCCACCTGGCTCAACGATCTCCTCCAAAGCCTCGGCACAAAAAACCGATGGATGATTTTCCCGCCAGGGGTCTGGATCATGATTGGATTAACGATCCTAGTCGCCGCGCTCCTGCGTTATACCCGCTTTGGGCGCCATATCTTTGCCATCGGCTCCAACGAACAAACCGCCCGGCTCTGTGGCGTTTCGCTCAAGCGCACCAAGCTGCTCATCTACATCGTGGGACTAGGATTTGCCGGGGTAGCCGGGGTTCTCCAGTTTTCCTATCTTACAGTGGGCGATCCCACGACCGCCGCAGGCCTGGAGTTGGCCGTCATTGCCGCCGTGGTCATCGGCGGCGCCAGCCTTAACGGCGGGGAAGGCTCTGTCTTTGGCACCCTTATCGGCGCACTGGTCATGACAGTGGTGGCCAACGGTTGCACTAAGATGAATCTGGCCAATTGGGTCCAGGAAATCGTGACCGGCGCGATCATCATCGCTGCGGTGGTCCTCGACCGGCTCCGGCACGCCAAGTCGGTGAGTTGATTGGTCCGCAGAATTCCTACCGTGTCATTCGTAGCCACAGCCTGTGCTCAAAGATCTCACACCGATTCGCAGGTCGTTATAGATTCCTCTCCAGGTTTGAGGCAAACAAAAATGCTTG
>JAYVTN010000231.1:0-4544 GCA_043788785.1 Spartobacteria bacterium
GGAGCAAACCACTAACTGGAGAGCCGGATGCGGGAAATCCGCCCGTCCGGTTCGGAGGGGGGGGTGGAGCAAATCAATGCTCCATCCCTACCTCTATCGAGGCAGGGGGCAAACGGGAAGGCATGAGGAAGGGGAGACATGGGGCGTACGTCGGGGCGTACGTCGGGGCGTACGTCGGGGCGTACGTCGGGGCGTACGTCGGGGCGCCGCCCGGCCCCCGCATCGGCGATCAAGCGGTTTGGTCCACACCACGCCCAGTCGGAGCCAAGGCGAGGGCCGGCGGAAGCGGAAAACGGCGCGCCCGGAAAGCTAAGGATGGCCGTAAAGTCGGGGGTCGAACTCTAAAAAACGCGTTCGGAGCCGTAAATTCGGAGCCCGGACGTCATTCTGGACCACAGATTGCACAGATTAGGAGCGAAGGCGCGGAGACGGTGGAGAGGGCGCTAGTTGTTCAGAACGCACGAAATTCAGAGCCGAGATATTGCCGACCGAAAGATACTGG
This sequence comes from Spartobacteria bacterium, assembly GCA_043788785.1. Taxonomy (GTDB): domain Bacteria; phylum Verrucomicrobiota; class Verrucomicrobiia; order Chthoniobacterales; family Chthoniobacteraceae; genus CAIURC01. The sequence goes on from JAYVTN010000231.1 coordinate 503, forward strand.
AATTATCCGCAGATTCCGCAGATGCGACAGATGTAGCGCTGTGTCTGCATCCCCGACGCCATCTGTTCATCTGCTCAATCTGCGGATGATTCAAGCTTCACACCAAGAAAACCAAGCTCACCAAGGCTGATTCCGAAACGTTGCGCCATTGCGCCCTTTGCGTGAAACCCACCGCCGGGATTTTCAACGGGGTTTTGAAAGGATTTGCGGGATTGCCGGGATTTGGGGCTGGAAATGATGTGGCGCTTAGTCCGAAGGGCCGAACTGGGAAACAGGCCGGAATTGCAGAGTCCTCAAATCCCACAAACACAATCCTGCTAATCCCAACAATCCTGTCAAAAAACTCTGGAGCAGATCCCGAAAATCCCGGCCCCGCATCCCGTCCATCCGAGAGCGAAACAAACGCACTTCCTCCTATGAATCTTTGCGGAGGCAATTGTAGGCTGGCGGCTATCCCGTATGAGCACCTCCTCCTGGACTTCTGTAAACGATAAGACATTGGCCATCATCATGGGCGGTGGCGCTGGCAGCCGACTGTTCCCCTTGACCAAAGAGCGATCCAAGCCAGCGGTGCCTCTGGCAGGCAAATACCGCCTGGTGGATATCCCGATCAGCAACTGCATCAACTCCGGGCTTCGTCGGATTTACGTGCTCACCCAGTTCAACAGCGCTTCGCTGCACAGGCACATCACATCGAGCTACAAGTTTGACAACTTTTCGCGCAGTTTCGTCGAGATCCTTGCCGCCCAGCAAACGCCCACCGATACCAGCTGGTACCAAGGCACAGCGGACGCCGTCCGGCAGAACCTCCGCGATTTCCTCCAACATCCCTACGAGTATTTCGTGATCCTGAGCGGTGACCAGCTCTACCGGATGGATTTCCGCGAAGTGCTCCGCCAGCACATCGAGTCCGAGGCGGAACTGACCATAGCCACTCTGCCGGTGAGCCGCCAGGACGCTACCGAGTTCGGGATCATGCACACCGATCCTTCCCGGAAGATCGTGAGATTTGTGGAAAAACCCAAGGACCCCGCGCTGCTGGACGAGTTGCGAATCCCCGCGGAGTTGCTGCCCGCGCTGGGGCGTCCTGCGGATGCGGAACTCTATCAGGCATCCATGGGGATCTATGTGTTCAACCGGGAGACCTTGATCAAGGCGTTGGACAATGACCATGTGGATTTCGGCAAGCACATCATCCCCGCCCTGATCGAAAACTGCCGCGTGATGGCGCACATCTTCCAAGGCTACTGGGAAGATATCGGAACGATCCGCTCGTTCTTCGATGCCAACTTGAATCTGACCAACCCGGTGCCCCAGTTTAGCTTCTTTGACACCTCGGCACCCATCTACACGCACGCCCGCTTTCTGCCGGGGAGCAAAATCAATGGAGCCACGGTCAAGCAGGCCATCATCTCCGACGGATGTATCATCGACGGGGCTCATATCGAGAGGGCCGTCATCGGGATCCGCAGCTATATCAAAAGCGGGACGACTATCCGCAATAGCGTCATCATGGGAGCGGATTTCTATGATGTGGATACTGCCCGGGCCACCACGGGGCCGGAGTTGGGAATTGGGCGGGATTGCGTCATTGAGAGCGCGATTATCGACAAGAACGCCCGGATCGGGGATCGCGTGGTCATCACCCCCGAGGGCAAGCCTGAGAATTGCGATGGCCCCAATTACTATGTGCGCGACGGGATTATCATCGTGCCCAAGGGGATGGTGATCGCCGACGGGACTTGGCTCTGAGGTTGGGGCTAGCCGCAGACTGCGCAGATACGAAAGATGTGGTCAGCGATGGAGCCCCGAAAACATCTGTTTCATTTGGGCAATCTGCGGGTAAAAGGGTCGCGCGGGCCGCTGCCGCGGATCCTTTTTGGCAGATGTCACAATGCCGCCACACGTTTGTAACAATTGCCCCTGAAATTGCGCCCCAGCGGCACAAAAGCCGTTTTGGAACTTACCTTAACAACACCATGCCCATGTCTAATAACAAGTCCCTCCTCGCATTTGCCCTCGCCCTTGGCATTGCCGGTTCTCATACGCCCTCCCATGCCGGGCAAGCCATGGCCATCGAGTCGAAATCGACTCCGGCTCTGGAATCCAAAGAAAAGAGCGCTTTCGACCGGCTCTGGGAACTGCCTACGCTCTACAAGAACGACGAATCGGCCTTCCTCAATGAGGTGCGCATCGTGGGCCGGCTCCATCTCGACGAGTACATGGTCGACGCGGATCAAGGCTATGACCAAGACTGGATCGTGCGGCGCTTTCGTCTGGGCCTGCGCTCGGAATTCTTCAAGCGCCGTTTGACCCTGCATGTGGAGGGAGATTTTGATCCTCAGAATCCCGATCCCTTCTATACCCGGCTCACCGACGCCTATGTGTCCTGGAAATTCAACGATGCCCTCAAGCTGACGGTTGGGAAACAACCCGTCCGATATACCTTGGATGGATCCACGTCCTCCAATGAATTGATTACCATTGATCGCAACAATCTATCCCGTAACCTTTGGATCACGTACGAATACCTGCCTGGCGTGACCCTCGGCGGCAAGCGGGGGCCTTGGGTCTACAACCTAGGCGTATTCAGCGGTGGGAGTGCATCGCCGGAATTCGGGAATTTCGATGCGGGCACCCTGGAGCAGGCCAGCCTCGGATACGATTTCGCCAAGCCCCTTGGCGTCAAGCGGGCGCTGTTGAGGGCCGATTACGTGCACAACGAGCGTAACACGGAGAGCACCTTTGTGGGCCGCAACTTGGAGAATATCGGTTCGCTGGTTTTTGTTCTCGATAACGGTCGATGGGGCTTCTCGTCGGATGTGTCCGGGGCGAGCGGGTTCGGCACCCAGGGCAACCTGTTCGGGGCCGTTGCGATGCCGTGGTTCAATATCACCGAGAAACTGCAGGCCGTGGTTCGGTACACCTATCTCAATGGGGACAAGCCCAACAGTGTCCGGCTTGCCCGTTACGAGAACACGGTCGTCAGCGGACGGGGCGACGAGTACAACGAGCTCTACGCGGGTCTCAACTACTACATCTACGGGCACAAGCTGAAGATCCAAACAGGGCTGGCCTACGCCACCATGCACGATCAAGCCAACGATGGTGGCAAGTATGCTGGGTGGAACTGGACGACCGGCCTTCGCCTGAGTTGGTGAACAAAAAGCTAAAAGCGGAAAGCTAGAAGCGGAAACGCTGTCGCATGCTGGCCGGGGCTTGGGGGGGGGTGCCGAACCCCAAGGTGCCACCCGCCGAACCCCAAGGTGCCACCCCGCCGCAACCCGAAGGGTCCCCCGCCGAACCCGAAGGGTTCCCAGAACCGAGGTCGAAGACCTCCGGACCCGGTCGACAATCAATCGCACCCTGAAGGGGTGCCAGAGAAGAAAAAGCCAGTCTTTGCCAATTCCGGGAGGGCCGTTCACCCCTCCGGGGTGAACATTTGTTTGGTCGGCAATCCGGGGGTGTCGCTGCGCTCGCCCCCCGTACCCTCTGGGACCCTTTCCGGGTGCCCGGCTCCACCGTCTCGGCGCGTTCGGAGAACAGCGCGTCGTCCTCTACCGGCTCGAGATAAAGCTCGATCGCTTCTTGGATGTTCTTCAAGGCGCCCTCGCGATCACGCCCTTCACTGATGCATCCTGGAAGGCTGGGCACTGTCGCCGTGAAGCCGCCTTCGTCGCTGGGCTCAAGCACGATTTGGAGTATCATGCCCTGAAGATGCGGCTCAAAATACCTTTTTTCAAGGCGGGCGATGCTCGTATCGGCCAGCGCCGCAACCGAACAGCCCGCTTCGTGTCCTTCCGGGAGGGCCGTTCACCCCTCCGGGGTGGACACTTGTTTGGCCTGCAATCCGGGGTGTCGCTACGCTCACGCTTCGATTCGGGGAAATTCGTTCCGGAGCTCCCGGACAGGGGCTGTTCTCATGTGAGCCACAATATGTCTCACATATCGAATTTTCAACGAACGATGCTGGCGTAGTTAATCCGATCGGCGCGCAGTTCACCGGCACGGCGTCCACCTGCGGCGGCTTCGCATAGTCGGC
>JAYVTN010000232.1:0-5785 GCA_043788785.1 Spartobacteria bacterium
CAGACCGACTGCTGCAGATCAATCCCATCCTGGGGTTCCCCGCTAGAACCATGAAACCCTGCCTTCATTCTCGAACCCACCCCCGGCGGGCAGCCCTCCAAGCTGGTGCCTTTACGTTGGTGGAGATCGTCCTCGCCATCGGAGTCATCGCTTTTGCCGTCATCAGTCTTTTGGCGCTCATGCCCATAGGGATGTCCAATTTTCGGCGTTCGATCGAGTCCTCAGTGGGTGCCCAGATCAGCCAACGCATCGTAGCGGATCTCACTGAAACCGATTTTGACACGTTGCTGGCCAACAAGGGCTCCGGCAACTTTTTCGTTCTGCCCGAACGGGGCTTTGACGATCAGGGCAGCGAAGTTACCAGCAGCCAAACCAATCTCGGCATAGCCGGCAAAATTTATGCCGCCCGAATTCGCTGCTCTGTTCCCGGCGCCAATGATCCCGCCAAGCATTCAAGCGCGAATTTCACCTCCCTGCCCGCCTCCAACGCGAACCGCTTCAACCCCCGGGACACCATGTTCGTGACCATCCAGATTGCCAACAATCCTGGCAACCGGACCTTGGCGACCGATGCGACCACGTTACTATGGAATGCTACAGCAGCAGCAAAGCAGGGCACCCAGATTGCCACATTCACAGCCGTGCTGACCCGAAACGGCTACAAAAAACTCTGATATGCGTCCCCTCCCGCGTACATCCCGAGCCTTCACGCTGGTAGAGATCCTCGTCTCCACCGTGGTGCTGGCCATCATCGTCCTGATCATGGTGTCGGTCACCGCACAGGTTTCCAACACCTGGCGATACACCACCGCCAAGACCGAGCAGTTCCGCGAATCCCGCAACGCGTTCGACGCCATCACCCGGCGCCTTTCCCAAGCCACGCTGAACACATACTGGGACTACGATAATGCCACCACCCCCACCAAATACGAGCGGCGCTCGGAATTGCGTTTCATCTCCGGCGCTTCCAAGGATCTCTTGGGCGCTGGCAGCGCAACCCAGAAGTTTTCAACCCACTGCGTCTTTTTCCAAGCCCCCCTGGGCACAACAGACACCGCCGCCTACAAGGGTTTTGAGAACCTCCTCAACACCTGGGGCTACTTCGTCGAATTCTCCGACGACACTTCGCTCAAGCCGCCCTTCCTCAAAACCAGCCTTCCAAGCAAGTACAGGTTCCGGCTCAAGGAACTCCGGCAACCGACAGAACTCAACCAGATCTACTCGTTGACCAGCGGCAAAGCGTCCACCTACACGGGCAAGAACTGGTTTTTGACCCCGATGGCAGACACCAAACCGCTGAACTATGTGCTGGCGGCAAACGTGGTTGCTATGATCATCACCCCGCGCCTTTCCAAACAAGACGAGGACCTGGCCAAAGTTAGCTCAACAAGTATTGACCTGTCTCCGCTGGCCCCCAATTACCTCTATGACACGACCTCCGTCGGTGCCGGCACCGGGGCAAACGCCGGACTTTTGAATAGCAAAAACCAGCTGCCCCCCATCCTGCAGGTCACCTTGGTCGCCATCGACGAACTCTCGGCAAGCCGCCTCAATCTCACCCAGAGCTCCTCTGACATTTTCGGCATTTCCGGCAAATTCACCAAATCATCGGATTTCTCCAACGACCTGCGAATTTCGGGCTCAGCCGATTCCCTGGAAAACATCCTGATCAAGAAGCGCGTCAATTACCGGATTTTCACCACCAACGTGCCGATCAAAGGCGCCAAGTGGAGCAAGGAACAACTTAACTAATCCCAAAATGACCCCTGAATCAATGCATCCCGCACAGGCCAAACGGGGCGTTGCCCTCGTGATCGTGCTAGCTTTCCTGGTGCTTCTGTCCGCACTGGTGCTGGCCTTTTTCAACAGCGTGCAAACCGATCTGAGTGCCGCTTCAAATTACCGCAGCGCCATCGAAGCCAGGCAACTGGTGGAATCGGCAACCCAGGTGGTCACGGGCCAGATCACGGATGCGACCCGCTCCTTCAAGGTCCGCCAGCAACCCAGCACCAATCCCACCATCCCTGCCGGTGGCCGCGTGACCTGGGCCTCGCAACCGGGGCTCATCCGGACTTGGGGCGACGACGGGCTGCCCTGGAAGAATTTCAAGCTCTACTCGGCAAAAGACATGGTCGCCGACCAGGGTTCTAGCCCTTACAAGGCCAGCGATGTGCTCGCACAGGAAATCCCCAACGACTGGCCCAAGAAGCCAGCCGAGTTTGTCGACCTCAACAGCCCGGTGATCGTGGCCGATGCCAATGGCAAAATCTCCCGGGACAGCGCCAAGTACCGGGCCAGCTATCCCATCGTCGATCCCGCGGCCCTGACCCGCAAGGTGGACGGCTTCAGCCTGACAGCAACCGGCAGCTACGGCGGCCCGCCCATTGCGTCCTGGACCGACAGCTACGACCCTGCCTCCGCCACCCGCGGCGACAAAACGGGCAACCCGGCTGCAATGCCTGTAGCTTGGATGTATGTGCTCAAGGACGGCACACTGACGACACCCTCGGGCTCCTCCTCCGATGGACGCACCGCAAGTTGGGACAGCGTCTCCGATACGGCCCTCAAACCCTCCAAAACCAATCCGATCGTGGGCCGGTTCGCCTTCTGGACCGATGACGAGAGCTGCAAACTCAATGTCAACACCGCCAGTGAACCTACCGCTTGGGATTCCCCAAAGGCGGTCACCATCCAGGACCTCAATTACGGGAAGTTTCAACCCGCCCGAAACGAATTCCAGCGTTACCCGGGACATCCCTTCATGACGGCCCTCAGTCCGGCACTCTTCCCAGGGGTCACACTCACCTCAGTCCAGAAGGAGACTATCTACAGCCTCATACCCCGCGTGCAGCCAGGCGGCACCGTCGGGGGAACAATCCCCGCTAAAACCCTCAACGGAGGCGTTCCGCTGGTACTCGATAGCGACCGGCTTTTCGCCAATGTCGACGAATTCCTTTTCCAGCCCAACCGCACCCTCAATTCGATGGTCAGCACCGACCAACTCAAGGCGGCGCGCTTTTTCCTCACAGCCAACAGCAAGGCCCCGGAACTGAATCTCTTTGGCCAGCCGCGTATCGGCCTGTGGCCAGTGCACTCCAACGCTGGGCTGCGCACCGCCTACGACAAACTGGCTGCCTTCTGCACCACCGTAGGCACGGGCGCCAGCACCAAAGGGTTCTACTTCCAGCGCGCCGATGCGCTGAGCCCGACGGCGGACTACACCGGCATCAAACGCAACCAGGATCTCTACGCTTACCTGCAGCGGCTAACCAATGATCCCGTGCCCGGTTACGGCGCATCCTTCAATGCGGGCTGGACCACGGATCGCGACCAGATCCTCACGGAAATTTTTGACTACATCCGTTGCGTAAACCTGCGTGACCCGCAGCAGGCCGCCGCCGGACAGTTCTCTACCAACGGACAAGTTTCCCCAATCAGGATCAATAGCACCCAAGGCTTTGGCCGTTTCCAGACACTCACCCAAGCGGGTATTCACATCATTTGTTGCCAGGATGGCCCCAAGGGCGCAATCGATCCAAACAATCCTAAATTGCCTACTGGAATCAAGGCTGTGCAGGCAGCTATTTACCTCCAGCCATTCACTGTTTCCCAAGGCTTCTACGAAATCTTCGAGAACCTCACCTACGAGGTCTCGCTCGGCGCCATGAGTTTGGCGGGCACTGACCTGGGTTTTCCATCCAGCACCGTCACCATAAAATCCAATAACCTCTTTGCTAGACCCTGGCATGGTCGCAACTGGGGTGGCTCCGTTGGCATCCGTGGGTTTATCAATGCCGGGGGAGGCTCGTTGGCCAGCAAGCGCATTAAACTCCCGGCCAATGCAAGCACGATGGCTTTTAGCGGAGGCAATGTGACAGTGCGGATCTACTCCGGCACCTCGGCGGCAGCCACCAATCTCCTGCAAACCCTCACATTTACCATGCCGTCAGGGACGTTCCCCGTACCAATCTTAGTCGGAAAGGATACAACAGCCTTCCGCGGCACGCCTGTAACCACCGCAGACAAATGGTGGACCATGGCGAGTCGTTTTGGCATGGTGGGCAGTTGCAATTACACCCCCGGCTCCGATGAGTACCCAACGGCCGCGCGCCAATGGAATGTCACTGGAACCGGGTTCCGGGCCGGATCGGTCATTCGGGCCGAAGACGTCGTCCGCACCGTGGTGCCTTTCCATGGCGATTTCCGCCTGATTGCCGCACGCAATTCCGTGCCGGCCTCCACCTTCGTTCCCGGCTATTTCTATACCGACACATCCCGGCGCATTGACCACCTCTTCTCTGAATTCCAAGGCCCCCACATGATGTACGGCTTCAGCAACGAACCTGGCCTGACGGGTGCCGAACCCGGGTTGGGTGGCCGCGCATTGCCAAAGCCGAGCCAGTTGACTACTGCCTCCTACCACTACTCACGGCTACCCGAAATCATGCCCGGCGCGGGGGCCATCTACAACCTGTGGAACGACTTCGACAACGGTACCGGCCAGATGACTGACGGGGCCTACATCAACAAACCTGACGAAGGCAATATTGCCGATCAAAACAGCCAGTACCCCTACTTCGCTTGGGATTTCACGGCCCCCTCGCAATTTCTCTTCTCGCCAAACCGCCTCGTGCCTTCTGCCGGCATGCTCGGCTCGCTGCCCACCGGGGTCATACGCAGCAAGCCTTGGCAAACCCTCCTCTTCCGGCCGCAACCGGGTCATCCGGGGGCTGGCAGTCCGGCATCCGGGCCACCTTTTACCCGTGTGCCCGATCATCTAGTAATGGACCTTTTCTGGATGCCGGTCATTGAACCCTATGCCATAAGTGAACCCTTCTCGACCTCCGGGAAGATCAACATGAATTACGAGATCTTTCCCTTCAATTACATCCGCCGTGCCACTGCCCTCCATGGAGCCCTAAAGAGCGAGGAACCTTTGATCATCCCAAACACCGCTTCCAAAATTTACAAGCTCTGGGACCACGAGACCAATGACTGGCCCTCGTATCCCAATAGTGGTGCCGACCGGGACGCCGCGGTGCGCGCGGACTGGGACAAGCTCTTCAAGGGACAAGCCCCCTTCGACAAATTGCGGCGACCGCTGGACATCGAGAAGACTCTCGCCCAGTTTGAGACCCGCTTCTCCAATGGAAACCCGTTCCGGTCCGCCTCGGAGATCTGTACGGTTCACCTCGTGCGCCAAGGCGAAACCCTCAACGATTACACCAGTGGCACGATTTGGAAAAACAGCTCCGTGACCGGCGACAACACCCGGGAAAAGCCGTACACCAACCTCTACGCGAAGCTCACTACCAAATCCAACGTCTTCACCGTACACATCCGGGCACAATCCCTTCAGAAGGCAACCTCCGTAAACGACGCCGACTGGGCTTCCTGGCGCGAAGGCACTGACAAAACCCTCAGCGAATATCGCGGTTCCACGGTGATTGAGCGCTTCATTGACCCAGCCGACCCCAATCTCTTGGATTTCGCCACGTTTGCCGCCGCCACGGCCGATACCGCTTACCGCTTCAGGACAATCACCACTAAGCAGTTCACGCCCTGAAGAAAAAGCGGAAAGCTAAAAGCGGAAGCGGAGGAGGGGGCGTCTGCCTCGAAGATAAAGCTAAAAGCTAAAAGCGGAAACGCTGCCCTCCACACTCACATGGGTCTATCCCCCGCCCAACTTTGCAGCCAGTTCTGCTGCGTTGAGTGAGAAACTTGCGAAGGCCAAAGGACTCAAGGCAGAGGTCAATGGGTTCACGGGCGTCGTCCATACATGGAA
>JAYVTN010000233.1:0-4304 GCA_043788785.1 Spartobacteria bacterium
TCACTCATGAATCGAATCACTCCTGTCGTACTGGCTGCGCTGCTGCATTTTTACGTTGGCTGGCGGCTTTCGTCCGCACTTGCCAAATGGCCGTGGGCCATTACAGCACTGGCAACGATGTTGTTGTAGATGCTGATAGACGGCGTAGGGGTCAATGAGGAGCTGGCTTTCCGCGTGATGCAGCAGGTTTTCCGACAGGTCGTGGATAACTTGTTTCGGGTGGCAGTCACGCTGGATCGCTTTCAGGCTGGCAGCGGCATTGTCCCGCCATCGTTCGAAATGCGTTTCTAGCCCGGCAATAAAGGCGGCGAACTGGGGGTACGCGTGAATGGTGGCGTTGAGCTGGGCGGGTTCGATGCGCGACTGGCTGTAACCACGCCGGACAATTGGAGCTCCAACAGCCGTGTGAACCCGTGGAAAGAATCTGCCGATCTCGATGGGCTTCCGGCGCTTGTCACAGAAGCTGACCGACAGCACATCTTTTGTGACGTAATAAATCGCATCCTGTTTAAACCAAACGCCGATGTCGCAGGCGGCCTCAAAAGACACTTCGACGGCCCAGCCGGGTTCCGCATGAAGGGTCGTCGGGGAGTACCCAGTCGCCCGACGGACCCATGGCAGCATGGATAACTCTGCCTGAAGGGCGCTATCGGCCGCCTCGTTTTGGGCAGCGGTCCATTGCTCACCTGTGGTGGCGTACGCCGTGATGATGGCGAATTGCGTCGGCCAGTCGTCCACGGGTTCATCGGTTTTGAAATGGGTTTCGCCGTAGGCGGGATGCATGCCGTCGGGCAGCTTGGTCTTTGAGGGGACTACTTCGCAAAAGAGCGCGGCGCGGAGTTCGGGGCAGATGTCCCAATACGAATGGAGGGCCTCGATGTCGCGCGTGGGAATGCCGCCATGGAGATGGCCACCAATATCCTGGATGTCCTCAGCTTCCTGGCTGTCGATGTAGCGAGGCAGGTTAAGATTGAACTCGTTCCGCTCGATCTCATCGAATGGGACCAGGCGCGAATAGCCGGGATGTTCCTCGGCGTTGGTGAAGACATCCACGATCTGGTGCAGGTCGCGCTCACGGAGACGGTTCTTGTTGCCGTCCTTTATGAAGCCCTTGGAGGCATCGATCATGAAGATGCCTTTGCGGGCCGTGGCGTTCTCCTTGTCGAGCACCAGGATGCAGGCCGGGATGCCAGTGCCGTAGAAAAGGTTGGCCGGAAGACCAATGATGCCCTTGAGGATCCCGGAGCGGACGAGGTTCTTTCTAATGGCAGCCTCGGCATTGCCCCGGAACAGGACGCCGTGGGGAAGAATGCAGGCCCCTTTCCCGGTGCTCTTCATTGAGCGGATGATGTGCAGCAGGAAGGCGTAGTCCCCCTGCTTGGCCGGTGGCTCACCCCACCCAAACCGCTGGTAGGGATCATTGGCCGGTGAAAGCCCGGTGGTCCATGTCTTCACCGAGAAAGGCGGATTGGCGACCACGAAGTCGTACGTGCGCAGATTTGCTCCGTCCTTGAACTTGGGCTCGGCGAGAGTGTTTCCCGTCAGGATGTTAGCCGTTGGGAAATCGTGCAGGATCATGTTCATGCGGGCCAGACCGGCCGTGGTGACGTCCATCTCCTGGCCTTCCAAAGTGATGTGCTTGCCAGCCTCCGCTGCCACCTTCAGCAAGAGGGAGCCGGAACCGCAGGTGGGATCGTAGGCGGTGGTGCTCGCTTTCGTGTTCTGCGGTTTGATGCCGAGCACTTTGGCCATGATGCGGCTAACCTCCGATGGCGTATAGAACTGGCCCTTGCTCTTGCCGCTCTCCGTGGCGAAGTGCCGCATGAGATACTCGTAGGCGTCACCGAGGATGTCGTCGTTGTCGGCGTGGTTTTTGGAGAAATCCAGCTCCGGCTTCTGGAAGATGGCTACCAAGTTCGAGAGCCGCTCGACCATGGCTTGGCCCTCGCCGAGCTTGTTGGGGTCGTTGAAATCCGGGAAATCGCTCTTGGACAGGCGTGAGTTGGCCTCAACCAAAGGCTGGATGATGTTCTTGTTGATCCGGTCGCCAATGTCGGACTTGCCCTTGAGGGCGATCATGTCCTTGAAGCTAGCTCCCTCCGGGATGATTACGGGCGGTGCGAAGTCCTCGGAGTCCCCGTATTTGTCGGAGACGTATTTGATGAACAGCATGAAGAGGACGAAGTCCTTGTACTGGCTGGCATCCATGCCCCCGCGCAGTTCGTCACAGGAGGCCCAGAGGGAGGAATACAGGTCAGACTTCTTGATTGCCATGGGTGGGTTGGAGAAACCGGCTAAGCACCGGCGGCGTTAAGATTAAAAAGGGCGAAAAGATCGGGTATCGGGGCGGAAAAACGAGCCGCCCTCTAAATTGCGAGCCAGCGGAGCGTTACGCATAGCACCCGTCCCCCTGCGCGGCAATCAGGACGACGCTTTGCATCCAACCATCTTTGCCACAGCCCCCCGGACAAATGCTGTCACTCCCCACCGGAGCGGGTTCCGCCGGTTATCCGCAGATTGCGCAGATGGGACAGATGTCGTCGGGTGCAGTCACCGGCCACATCTGTCCTATCTGTGATGATCTGTGGATAAGGGGGTCGCCAACTCGCCTTGCCGGGTCGCGAATTGGGCCTCCCGAAACACTTATTCCGCGATCCAGAAGAAATATGCGCATCCCGGAACTCGAAATGGGCTCGCCGGATTCTGAAATGGGCTAGCCGACAACCAAAATGGAGTCCCCGGAAAACAAAATACGGCAGTCGGAGGTGAAATTCGGGTTCCCGGATTCGGAAATCGTCGAGACGGGATTCGAAATCCGGCTCCCCGGTCGCGAATTCGTCCTCCCGGGTCGCTAACTCCTCCTCCGGGGTCGCGGATTCGTCTTGCCGGGTCGCTAATTCGACCTGCCGGGTCGCTGATTCGTCTTCACGGGTCACGGACTCGTCCTGACGGGTTACGAACCGGGCTGGGCGGGATGCGGATTGGCCGACACTCATCCAAAACCGGCCGGATTTCTGAATGCCTTTCGTGTACCGCGTGCCCGCTGCCGGAAAATCCCGTGGTCTCGTGCCATGGGTGGCGAAAAACAGGCCGGTGGGTTTCACGCAAACGCTCGCTAAGGCGCAACGTCTCGGAACCGGAGATCCTCAGGCGTCGGTTGGCTTGGGGTACAGTCACGGGTTCCAGCCCAACCCGGATTCCTTCGTACGTTGCGCCGTTGCGAGCCTTTGCGTGAGTAACCACCACGCCGCCGACCAGTTCCACGCGACTCGGGTGGGTTTCGGTTATTCTTACACGATCCCAGCCTTAACTCTAAACTCTCCGGACGTGGCGTGAAAAACCCCAGCGTAGCTACCGCTTCCAGACCTCGTAATGGGATCGTCAACTCGCCTTGCGGCCTTAAACAGATGCGCTCCATTCCGGCTCGCGCCCGGAAAGCTACTTGAGGATCTTGACGGCGCGCAGCAAGCCCTCCCTCTGCAGGCGCTTCCCCGTGCTTCGCGAAAAAGGGCCGGGGCTCAATTCTCGGCATCGCCAATGCATCGCCATGCATCGCTCTTGCAGATCGCTGACCGGAGGGAACCGCTGACGGACTGCTGCCCACTTCCCCCCAACTACCCCGGTCGATAAACCCGCAGCAGTTGTCCCGCCAAAGTGCTAGGCCTCGCCGTAGTGATCGCTTGATGCACAAGCTGCGCTTGACGAGCCTCATCTGGATCAAAGGTGCAGGCAATAATGCCCGCATGCTGTCCGGCAGTCTCCTTGTGGAGGCGAAAGAAGTCTTTCCTGTTATGGGTGATTACCGCGCGTCCCTGAGCGAAAGCAAACGCGAGCACTTTGTCGTCGGGGATAGCCCTGTCCGACTTGCCGGTGTCGCGCGTGGTGAGCACGTCATGCCCAAGCGCGCGCAGATGTTCCACGACGCCAAGGGGATAGTTCTCGTTCGCGTATAGCGCGGCCATCGTTCCGGGGTTCTAACTCTAATCCGCTTCGTTTTCGCGGATCGCCGCGTTGATTTCTTCCCGGTGCGCCCCAGCATACGCCCACGCCTCTGCCAACATCCCCGCCGTTAGCGCCGGGTAGGAGTGAAGAAGTTGCCCTTCGAGGGTCCCGAGTCGACGTGCCTGCTCGAGCAGCCAAACTGGGATACGCGTCCCGGTGAAACAGGCCTGGCCCCCGCACACATCGGAGCGCTTTTCGATCGGAGTTGTAGTTTCCAGCATGGCTAGGCGGAACCTAGCACGTTTCCCACCAGAATGCGATCATTAGCCGATACGCCTCTGCAGCTATCTCCTGATGCCATA
>JAYVTN010000234.1:0-5337 GCA_043788785.1 Spartobacteria bacterium
CCCTCGCATTCCTCCAGCTCCTCCTCTTCAGCCTCCTGTAGCTCCTCGTCAAAAAGCGAGTCCACGCTCTCGGCCCATTTCTCCCCGTCCTTGTCCAGCAGATGGTACCAGCCCATTTCCTTGGCAATGAGTTGGTCGCGGTTCGGGTGGTCCATGTAGCGCTCCAGGAGCTCCATGTACTTCTCGGTTTTACGATCCTGCTGTTGGAGGAAGCGCTCCCAGTCGTATTCGTCCCACACTTTGTCGGGTTCCTCTTTCTCGGACATACCAATTTCATAAGCCCACGCCGCCATTGGCGCAAAAACTTTTTCCAATCGGTCACCGCGAGCGAAACCGCGTTGCAACCATGGGGTGCGCACCCATAGACAAGCGCAACCTGCCCCCGGGGTCAGGGAACCCCCGGCCGACCAGAGTTGGCCCACTTCAAGCCACCGTCAGCACAGGCCGCACCTCCGACTGGGGTGCCGGCTGCCTGGTGCGCAGCGGGCTGCCATCTAACGTCGCCGCACCCCTTACCGTTCTTTTGCCCACTCCCCTTATCCGGATGAAATACTCGCTTTGGCCCTCCTCGAACTGGCGTTTTACGGCGTGCCCCTCCCTTTTGCGCAATTCGGTTCCGGACACTCGCCATAGTCGGACGGATGAGAAGCTGATAGTTGTCGCTCGTCTGATGAGCCAGAGCCCCCTCAATAAAACCCCGATCCGCGCCCTCACAGCCGGCAGCAACCCCGTTCACCGGGCACAGCGGGTTGTAGGCCTTTCCAGTACGGCTATCTCCTGCTTTTTCACGTGCGGTCACGCCCTGATCCCGAACCGCTTACTATCCCTCAGCATTTCCCAACTCCCCTCTATCAACCATGACCACGCAGCCAGCCCTCCACACTTACCAGCGGCTCTTCAAGTCCGTCGCCTCTATCGTATACGGCCAGGATGCCACCCTCCGTCACTTGTTGGCGGCACTGGCCACCGGTGGACATATCCTGCTCGAAGATTATCCGGGTACCGGGAAAACCACCTTGGCCAAGGCGCTCGCGGCTTCCATCGGAGTGGATTTCAAGCGGGTCCAATTCACCCCCGACTTGCTCCCCACGGATATCCTGGGAATGTCCATCTACGATCAGCGAATGCAAACGTTCGAATTCCGGCCGGGCCCCGTGTTCACCAGTATCCTATTGGCCGACGAGATCAACCGGGCTTCCCCGCGCACCCAATCGGCGTTGCTGGAAGTCATGGGGGAAGGCCAAGTCAGTCTGGACGGTCATTTGCACCAGATGGGTCCCCTGTTCTTTGTCGTGGCGACCCAGAACCCCATTGAGTTCCGCGGCACCTATCCTCTTCCGGAAGCGCAAATGGACCGATTCGCATTGCGACTAAGCCTGGGTTACATAGACGCGGACACCGAGGTGACCATGGTCGGGGCCCAAGGCAGCACGCATCCACTGGTCAACCTGCGCCCCTGCATTGATCTGCCCCAGCTGCTGATGCTTAAAGAGGCCGTCCAGCAGATCTACATTAAGCCCGAGTTGACCCGTTACGCCGTCGATCTCGTGCGGGCCACCCGCAACCGGCCCGGTGTGCAACTGGGGGCCGGACCACGCGCCAGCCTTGCCCTGGTCAAGACGGCTAAGGCGCTTGCCTTGTTCGATGGTCTGGAGTTTGTCACCCCGGAACATATCCGCGAACTGGCTCCCGCAGTGATCGCCCACCGGCTTGTCCTTACGACCCAAGTCAAATATGGCGGCACCAACGCCGAGGCGATTGTTGCCCAGTGCCTGCATGAAACCACCGTCCCCGCTTAGCCGGCTTTTCTATTATAATTTCCGCCGGTACTATCGCTACAGGCTGTGGTACTTCCAGCGCTTCACGACCCCGGGGCGCTTCATCCAAGGCGCTCTGGTGATGTGCGCCGTTGTCGGCGTCAACACCCAGCAAGCGCTCGCCTACCAGAGCTTTGGAGTTCTTCTGGCACTCCTGTTGGTGGCGGTTACCCATACGCGTTGGTTCGCGCGTCCCCGGCCATCAGCACTCACCGTGCTCCGGCTCTTGCCGCGTTATGCCACGCTGGGCCAAGAAGTCCGTTACCGGTTACTGCTCGAGAACACCTCCAACGCTACCCTCCAAGGCTTAAGCTTCATCGAATCCCATAGCGATCCCAGACCCGATTTTCTCCAGTTCGCCCATGCCAAGGAGCCCGGTTCAGAGCGGATGAACCGATTCGACAGGACCGTCGGTTTCTATCGCTGGGCCTGGTTGGTGCGCAGAAACCAAGTGGCCAGGATCCAGGAAATCCTTCTGCCCCTCTTACCACCCGGCAAACCCGTGGAGGTCTCCCAAACTTTCGTTCCCCGCTTTCGCGGAGAGCTCAGGCTCAGCGGGATGACCCTTGCCCAGCGCGATCCACTGGGCCTCTGCCGCGCAACCCGCGAAATCCAACTCCCGGGCTCCACTCTGGTTCTTCCCCGCACTTATCCCATCCCCACGCTCGATCTCCCGGGGCAGCTCCACCACCAACCCGAACATCGCGTCAGCGCCGCCACCCATCGGGACGGCGAAGAGATCGCGGGCCTGCGCGATTATCGACCCGGCGATTCATTGCGCGATATCCACTGGAAAAGTTTTGCGCGCACGGGCACGCCCATGGTCAAGGAATACCAGGCAGAATGTTTCGAGCGCCATGCTCTCTTGCTCGACACCTTTGGCGCCGGGGAAGGCGAGGCCTTCGAGGAAGCCGTCTCCTTGGCCGCTTCCTTTGTGGGCAATATGCATGGAGGCGAATGCTTGCTCGACCTCCTCTTTATCGGCACCCAATGCCATTGCTTCACCATGGGCCCCGGCCATTTACAGGCTGAAGCTCTGATGCGGGTGTTGGCGCTGGTTAACCCTTCCTGCGGAGCAGATATGGGCGCCTTGAAATCCACGATCTTGAGTCGTCGCAGTGAACTCAGTTCCTGCATTTGCATCCTCTTGGCCTGGGATCCCCAAAGACGCCAGATGCTACTGGAGATGCAACAAACCGGTTTGCCGCTGCTGGTTCTCCTGGTATGCGAAGAGCCGCCCGCTGATTGTCCGGCTTGGCTCCATCCGTTGATCCCCGGCAAGATCCAGGAGGGACTCCTTCTGTTATGAAGCTCCCGCCATTCATGCTCTCGTCCGCCGCCGTGTTCTGGGGCTGGCAAAGCGCTCATTGGTGGATCGCGGTGCCGCTGGTCGCACTCCTGGAAGCGCCGCGTCTTTTCGCGCTCGAGGTGAAACTCTCCCCCAATCACCTCAAGCGCATCGCCACGGGTTGCCTGTTCTTTCTAACCGTGCTGATCCTCGTCTTGTTCCTGAGGCCCAGCTACGAACCCGCCCTGCTCCAAGTCATTGAATGGACCCCGCTCATTTTCGCGCCGTTCGCCCTGGGCTTGCTTTTTAGCCGCACCCTGCAGCTCGATATCCGTACACTCGTAACCCTCCCACGGCAGGCTGCCCTGTACGACGCCAATTCCCAATACCCCGTAAGTTTTGGGTACCCTTATTTCGCGCTGTTCCTGTTAGCCGCTAGCGTTCCGAACCGGACCGGCCCTGGCTTTTTCATTGGGCTAACCCTGTTGGCATCTTGGGCATTGTGGCACAACCGCCCGGCCAACCACACCGCGCTGGTGTGGGGATATGCCCTTCTGATCGCGCTCCTGGGTGGCGGGGCCCTCAGCCTCGGCCTGTATCGACTCCAAAGCATCCTCGAAAATGCCAGTTACGCGTGGTTGACTGGCGAATCCGATCCTGACCCGAACCGGGCCGAAACCAGTCTGGGCCATGTCGGCAAGATGAAGCTCTCAAGCGCTATCATTTTACGAGCCACTCCCGGGCCCAACGCGCGCAATCCGCGCCTCCCGCTCCTGTTGATGACGGCAAGTTACAACACCTTTGCCTTCAATTACTGGAAGACAAGCAGCGGCAACCAATTCCGGGAAATGGCACCCGAAAAGACCTTGGCCGACCGACCTGTCGATTGGCTGCTGAAAACCAGCCCGCCTGGGATTTCCCCGGGTCCCAGCCTCAAGATCACGACCCATTCGTTTTCAGCCACCGCATTAGTAGCCCTCCCGCACGGTGCCTTCCGCGTCCAATCCCGCGACTTCCAAAAGCTGGAAGGCAACAGCGTGAACACGGTCCAGGCCGGCCTGAATAGCAAAGATTATATTTACGAAGTAACCTATGGCCCAGCTGCTCTCGAAGACAACGCCCCGAGTCCCGCCGACTCCGCCTTGCCGGATCGCGATGCGGCCTTGTTTCGAAGCCTTGCAAGCCGCCTGCAACTCCCAGAGAAACCACCCGAGATGGTTTTGGAAATCGTTAAAGCCTACTTCGCACAGAACTTTACCTATAACCTCTGGCGCAAGGGGAACGGCCCCAATCGCTCCGCTATGGAAGATTTCCTACAGTACAATCCCAGCGGCCATTGCGAACATTTCGCGACCGCCTCGGTCCTGTTGCTGCGCGCGGCCGGGCTTCCAGCGCGGTATTCGGTCGGATACTCCCTTCAAGAGCGCAGCCGGTTCGGCAATTCGTACCTGGTCCGCCAACGCGACGCCCACGCTTGGACGCGTGTCTACGTCAAAGGCGCGTGGAGGGACCTTGACACCACCCCTGCCGACCTGTCGCGACTGGGACCTAATGACCCCTCGGCTCTCGACAGCTTCGGGGATGCCTGGTGGTGGTTGGTCTTCGCAATCCGGGCCCTAAATGCCTCCGGACATCCCCCGCTGGCTTACGCCATTGGTGCTTTGGCACTCTCCTGGAGCACACGCAAACTGCTTCGCTGGAAACCCAACTTCCGTTGGTCCTCTCTTTTTGGACCAAAGCGCTTCGGCCCCGCTTCCTCAACTTCGACACAAGCGCGCTCCCCTTTCTCTAGCGTCGAACAAGTCTTGCTCGCCCGTGGCTTGGCACGCGAGCCTCACGAATCCTTCCAAATCTGGCTCACCCGCATCCGGTTAAAACTCGAGCCCGACGCCAGTGCCGAATTGCTGAACCTCGCGACCATCCACTATCGCTACCGCTTCGGCCCACCGCCCGCCGATTCAGAAGCCGAACTGCTCCGCGGATGCCGGGCTTGGATCGCACGCTACGGTAGGGATTGACGTGAACCGCCGCCCGGAGCGCAGAATTTTTGCTGGGATGTGCGGGACTGTGCTTTCCTGGATTAAGTGTCCCCACAATCCCACCCTCGCCATCCCGCTAATCCCGCGACTCTGGAAGGCCAACGGCCTGACCTATTCCAGCCCAGGGCAACGCCCCATAAGCGCTAACCCCCTGGAACTGAGATTAAGGCGCCCTTTCAGGGCTCCGCCGTCT
>JAYVTN010000235.1:0-7170 GCA_043788785.1 Spartobacteria bacterium
ATTTCGGGGAGACGACAGCAAGCCTCAGTGGCTTCGTCTACGTGGACTCCAATAACAACGGGGTACGGGATCCGAACGAAAAGGGCATAGCTGGAGTCACTCTCACATTGACCGGAATTGATGCGAACCAGAATTCGGTTTTGCTCACTGGAGCCACCGCACGCGATGGCAGCTTCAACTTCACGGATTTGTTAGCTGGAATCTACACCATCACTGAAACCCAGCCCGCCGGATATATCCAAGGCACCAACATAATTGGAACTCTCGGGGGCAGTATCGTGGTCAGCGAGGGCGGATTCAGTAATCCCGACCAGATCCAGGGCATCAATGTCGGCGGCGGCGCCCAGGGCTCCGCGTATGGCTTCGGGGAGAAAGGCAAGGCAGACCTCTCGGTCCTCAAAACCGACAACCTCAAGAGCGTGGTTCCCGGCCAGATTGTCACCTACACGTTGACGGTTAAGAACAACGGTCTGCAAGACGCGGAGAACGTCATTGTCGTGGACGAACTCCCGCTGGGCGGCCTTCAATTTATCTCGGGAAGCAAGGGCGCCCATTATGATCCGGCCACAAACACTGTCTCATGGGAGTTAGGCACCGTAAAAGGCTACGGAAGCCAAGTCATCAAGCTGACCATCCAAGCACGCGTGACGGCCACGTGGCAGGAAGGCTCGATCGCCAACATAGCTACCGTTCAATCGCCCAACACACCTGAAGGCAACCCCAAAGACAACAAGACCAACGACACCGACATCGTTGTTCGCGGCAGTGTACCTCCTCCGACCGACCAGCGGCTCGTCTTTGATGCGTTCACCAATTACCTCTTCAACACAGGCGACGGCTTCATGTCCCAGGAGGGTCTGCCCAACGTGACCTCACCAGAACGGGAAGTCAGCCCACTACTCACCGTGTTGCCCATCTACAGTGGCACGGTCGAACCGGGCACCACCTTGGTGGTCAATATCTACAACGACAAGGGTGTTGTCATCGCCACCCAAACCGTGGTGGCCGATGTCGGCGGCAACTGGCTGGCCACCTTCCCCGGGGCCGTCGTTAAGGACAACCCGCACGAACTGCGAGTGACCCAAACCCACGCCGCCTTCAACAATATGCCGCTTCCTGGATACAATTTGCGCACCTACTTCGCGCCTGCCATCCAGCCCGGCGTGTTCGCCTACGAGACGTTGACCGTGGAATCCGCATTGTCCAATCGCACCAGCGACGCCTCTCTCACAATGAGTGAGACCGACCAGGTTCTAGTCAGCCTCACCGATTGGCGCGGCCTCGGGTACGAATACTACGCCGCTTCCACTGTCCCTTCCGGCCGCTGATGCCAATGCGCCCGCTTACCGATCTTACCTGCTCTATTTTGACCACCCCAATGAAATCCACTGCCCTCAAATCCATTAGCCTTTCTCTTCTATTTGTTTCCCCGCTGATTGCTGAGGCCGATAATTTCCAGCCTATCTTCAAGGAAAACATTAGCATCAAGCAGAACAAGGAAGCTGATGCTTTGATTGATTCTATTTACAAAAGATACGAGGCCGAAGCCTACGCCCTTTCGGATGCGGAAATCGCCAGCTCGCGGAAGGTGCCCTCCATCCCTAACGATGCGAAGCCGTGGTGGAACAACGGAGTCGAAACTTCCCTGCGCAAGAACGACCAGAGTTTGCGCGAAACCCAGGAAAGCCTCTACACCCGCGCACTACGCAGTTCCAGCCAGATCCGGGTTTTTGCAGACCTGCCGCTGATTCGCGAAACCGGCATCCGTGAAGCGCGGAGTGCGTTTGATACCAACCTCTTTAGCCAAGGCATGTGGCGCGACGACAACAAGCCGGTTGGGAGCACATTGCAGACCGGGGGCCCTTCACGCTTTGAGGAAAACGAACTCCTCTTCGAAGGCGGCATCAAGAAAAAGCTTATAACGGGAGCCGAGCTCACCCTTTCCCAGAGTCTCTCTTCGCTCAACAACAACTCGATCTTCTTTACCCCGGACGAACAGGGCAAAGCCGAGCTGGCGTTGACCATCAACCAACCCCTCCTCAAGGGAGCCGGTATCACTTATAACCGGAGTATCATCGAGATTGCCCGGCTGGACACCAAAATGGCTCTCAGCGAGTTCATGCGCCAGACCGAGGCCCATCTCTTGGAGATCAGCCGCGGCTATTGGGGCCTGTATCTCTCTCGCGCTCTCTACATCGAGAAATTGCGACTGGTCACTCAGACCGAAACCACCCTGGCTGAAATCGAGTCCCGTAAAAACCTGGATACGATTAACAGCCAACTCCTGCGTGCACGGGCCGCTTTTGCCAGTCGCAACGCGGATACCATCCGTTCGGAAATGGCTGTGCGCAACGCAGAAGCCCGAATCAAGGCCTTGGTCAACGATCCTAGCTTCGTTACCAGCTCTAGTTTGGAGTTCATCCCAGCTGATGCGCCCCTCCTCAATGCTCCGACCCCGCATATCCGCGAAGTGCTCACCGCCGCACTGAGGAACCGCCCCGAAATCAAACAGGCGATGTACCAGTTGCACTCGGCGATTATTCGCAAAAACATGCAGCACAACGAGCTCATGCCAGAGCTCAACCTTGTACTCAAAGGCTCTGCCGGCGGCTTGGCTGCGGGTGGGCGCACGGGAGAAGCCTATTCCAATCAATATGATACGGGTTCGCCCAGCTACGGCGTCGGCCTGGTGCTCAGCTTTCCCTTGGAGAACAATTTCGCCCGGGCCCGCTACGAACGCCGTCAATTGGAGATCCGCCAGCAGGTCGAGCAGATCAACACCACCATCGAAACCATCCTCCTCGAGGCAAAGGTTACCTTGCGTGAACTGGTGACCGCCCAACGCGACATGCGCGCAAAGTATGCGGCCGCGGAGGCCTCGTCCGCAGAACTCGGCAATTTGACCGAACGCAAAGGCTTGGAGACCGGGCTTGGACAAACCAGCCAAACCGAGAGCGCGAATGCTGGAAGTACCTCCCAATCCGCGGTCAATGCATCGGATTACTTGGAGCGCCTGCTCGATTCCCAAGAACGCCACAGTGGTGCCCGCGAGGAGTTCCTGCGCAGTCTATCGGTTTACAACGTAGCCTTCACCAACCTCGAGCGCGCCCAAGGCAGCCTCTTGCGTTACGAGGACATCAGCGTGAGCCGTCAGACTGACCGCAACAATCCTAAGCTGCCGATTCTCAAACTCGAAAAAGGCAACCGGTCCGGGTTTTCCAAATAACCGGGGGCATTGGTTTCCAACCTATGGCATGTGCGCCAATCTGAGCCTGTGCGGTTGAGCGAGGCGTTCTCCTCAAACCCCGGGCGGTGCTCGTGTCGCTTGGATGGGCCGCTGGCTGAGCTTGCCCGGCAAGCGGTCTGTATTGCCCCTGCATACCGTCCCTACAGGATTGGGGTGGAATGCGGTCTCCCGTTTGGACGTGAATCACCAAACCCACCAGGCCGCCCCTCCCCCGCCCCCGCCAATCACGGCTCCTATCCCAAAATCAATGTCAGCGGGATCGGATAGCGGCCGCACTGGCTGCCATACACCGTCAAGCCGCCTAACTCACTCTCGGGCACCCCGAAACGCAGGCGAAGAATACGTTGACCTCCGTCCCCGGAACTTGCTTCCACTTCCGCCAGGATTTCACGAAGAGCTTCCCCCTCAATGGTGGATTTGATCAGGTACCCGTAAGCCCCAGTCGCCCCCCGCAGGCAGCTCAGCGCCCCACGCGCATCATGCGGATGATTCGGCAATACGCTCTGGAAAATCAGGATTCCATTGAGGTGGACTTGCAACGTTGTCGGCTGCGCAAACGAATCGGTTTGCGGAGTCCCTTCCCTGTGCGAAGAGGCTTCTGCCAAAATCCGGATCCGTGTTAGCCCCTCCAACTCCTCCGGGCTAAGAGGGAAATGCCATTCGAAATAGCCATGCCCAGTTCCGTAACAGGACCCCGCACTCAGAGCGGCTTCCCGCGTGCTGCCGGATACGGTCCATGCGTCTGACGCCCACTCGTGAGCTTCCAACCTTAACACCAACCGGTCGTTCACCCTCTGGCGATGGCTCAGGCCTGCGTCCACAAAAAACTGGACGTAGTTACGTGCCACCAAGAGGCCGTCGGGGGTCATGGCTCGTACCCATAAAGCACACAGCATGGTTTCCGCGGGAAAATTGAGGACGATTTCTTCAGCCAGTTGCACGCGCAGATGGGTGAAATCCACTGGCTTTGAACCCGATGCCATATCGTCGTAAAGCCAGCCCAGGGAATCCATCCCGCTAAGGCGCCAGTACAGGTCGACTTTCTCCAGGCGGCGCCTGGAGAAATGGGAGGAAAAAACCTTCACCGCGAGCTGCTGGGAAGGTTGACAGCGCGTGATCGGAGGCGCCTCGATGGGAAGCACATCGCCTTGGTTGACCATCATCGGCTCGTAACCGAAATCTTTGGGAGTTCGGTCGTAGTTCAAGAACCCGTTGCGCTCCCATTCCACATCATGCAACTCCGTGTAGATGTATGCCGAGAGCTTCCCGTGCAGACGCAACTCGTTGGTCAGGAACTTGAAACTCCAGCTCACGTCCCGGTCGCCATCCAAAGCCCCCACTCCACCATACTCACTGTTCATCAAGGGCTGGGTTCCCTGGGTAAACCCGGGGACGTAATTGAAGCTGGAGCCCGCATAGGTTTCCTCTACGACCTCCTGGATATGTTTGCGGGCCTTTTGGTAATCGTCGGTGTAAAAATGCCAGGAATTGATGTCGGTGGCCCCGTGCCCGTAGTACTGAAGGTGTTCCCAAGCCACCACACTCATGTCCTCAACTAGACGGGTCGAATCGAGTTCCTTGGCCAGGTTCCACATCGTTTCCACCCAGGCATAGGCACTCTGGTTAGCCAGTTTCACAGCCGGCCCTTGCGCACTGGCTACCTTGGGCACGTTCGAAGGCTTGGGGTTGATCAAATCCACAAACTCGCTCTGTCCACCAAACCCCCAGGTCTCGTTGAACAAACACCACGCCACGATCGAGGGATGGTTGAAGTCACGCTCGATGGCCCCGCGCATCATCTCCTCAAACCGTCTCCGCCCCAACGGCGTGTCGCCGCCTTCCCCAAAATTGGGAAAATCCGCCATGAGCAACATACCCATCGTGTCGGCGTAATAGAGCACGAGTGGGTCATCAATCTTGATGTGAATGCGCAGGAGATCGAACCCCACACGTTTTGCATAAATGATATCATCCTTCAGAGCTTGCACGTCGCCAGCCGTGTAGACTCCTTCGGCATGATAGGATTGGTACAGGGCCCCCCGCAGATAAATGGCTTGCCCGTTGAGACACAGGGCTGCGGGGGCCATAGGGTCTTCAACGACCATGGCTGAGAGACTTCGCATCCCAAAATAGCTGCGCACCCGGTCTGCCGGATTCCCGCAGTCCTCCTGTTCCAGTTCAAGCACCAATCCATAGAGCTGGGGATGGGTCGGGTCCCAAGCCAACACGGGGTCAATGTCCACGGTCAACTCCGCTTGGTTGGCTTCCACCGGCATCTCCCGGCTCAGGTGGCTGCCATCGGGGCTCTCGATCTCAAGCTTCAAGCGACTCCCCCCACGGGTAAACACCCGGAAATGCGCCTGCCGTTTCTCGAGATCACTCGTGCATTCAAACCGTTCGATGTACGAGTTCGCCCTCGGCTCAAGGTAAACCGTCTGCCAAATGCCGCTGGCGCTGCAGTACCACCCCCATTGTTTTCCAACCGGCTGCTCGTGGTTGTCCATCGGATCCTCCACACGCAACACGATATGCGCCTCCAATGCTCCTTCAGCGTTGGGCTTCAGACAGTCGCTCAGGTCGAATTCGAAGGGAAGAAACCCCCCCTCATTGCGCCCGAGGGAGACCCCGTTACACCACGCCTCGGTAAAGAAATCCGCAGCCCCGATGGTCAGGATTACTCGTTTGCCCTGCCATGCCTCTGTGGGTGGCACAACAACCGTTCGACGATACCAGCCCACCTCGTACCGTGCGGCATACCGGTAGTTCAAGCCATTGACCTCCAACGGGTTTTTAAAAACACGCCGTGCAAAGAAATTGTCGTTGCCCCTGGCGTCGGCTTCACCCCAAGCCGCCAAAGATTCCCAGCAGAAGGGCACGATAATCTGCTCCGGCCACGCATTGGCATCGGCATCATACCAGCGCTGTTGGATACCGCAGCGCTCCCCGTCGAACCGGAACTCCCACGGCCCGTTGAGATTCAACCAGTCGACTCCATGCACATAGCCCCGTTGACGGTCCGGGCGTGGATATTCCGGGCGGGGTAGATAGGTCCGGTTACGCATAACAAAATAGGAATCGTCCCAGCAGGCAGTTGCGGTCTGCCCCTGAGCAAAAAGCTTCTTTTTTGGGCACCCAAATCGTCTTCGGCAATGGCTCGCCCCCTCCCACCTTGCTCCTTTCCCAAGCGCCCGGCATCCCTCCTTCGTGAGGTTATCACCCTCAGGCTTTGACCTTGATCCTTTTCTCGCTCCGACGCCTGCGGGCCCTTCGCGCCCTCTCGGGCGATTCCCTGACACCTCCAAAGCAATGTCACGCGATTAAGAGGAACAGATTCATCATGCGCGACCAAACCATTCATCCGTCCGCTCTCTTAACCAACCCTCAAGGCCTTGCCCCGGGAGCGGGTGACAGCTCCCAGAAAGGGCCCGGTAGCACCGGTTCCCGTGCGGATTCGCCCCCCCCGGCCTATCCTATTTTGGTCCATAGCCACCTGCGCTGGGATTGGGTTTGGCAAAGGCCCCAGCAGTTTCTCTCCCGCTTAGCGCTGCGCCATCCGGTGCTCTTTGTGGAAGAGCCCGAAAGCGTCGAAGGCCTAAAGCGATCGCGGATCAACCTTAGCCAAGCCCACCACAATGTGAGCGTGCTCCACACGGAGATTCCCTCCGCAATGGCCCGATGCCGAAACGATCTGGATGCCGAGCACCGCCGCCTGGTGCGCTCCGTGCTCCGCGGCCCTATGGGAGCCCCCTACCAGTCCCCGGTCCAATGGTTCTATGATCCCATGGCCGTGAGCGCCTTTGCCCGGCAAATGAACGAACGGGCTATCGTCTACGATTGCATGGATGAACTCTCACAGTTCGACGGAGCCCATCCCGAACTGATCCGCCGCGAACGCGAACTGCTGGTTGCCGCTGATGTCGTTT
>JAYVTN010000236.1:0-10995 GCA_043788785.1 Spartobacteria bacterium
CGCCTCACCCGCAGGGTGAGGCGACAACGCCTCTTGCCCAGGATCGTGAGCGAACCGTGATACGCAGTGTAGTAGCAGGCCTGGCAATCCTCCTCCGCCTTGAGTCGTAGTTGCCGCATGCCGGTAGAATCGGGCCGCAGCCCCCGCCCCGCCGCCTCCCCGGAACACCAAGTGTCTGCCACCTTATCAGGGGGGATGGGGCCCTTTGGGTCGGGGTTTTGGGCCCGGTTTGTTACAGGCCGCAGTGGACGGGCGGGACGGGTGGCTCGGGCCGATCCGCCAAGCGCTTCCAACTGCCGAATCTAGGATCATGGACGGCGAAGGGCCGGGTACAGGGGAATTTGGACCCGTCCATTAGTGGCCGGGCAGCGATATGGGTGAGTGAGGGAGCCCGAGAGCGCATGCGCAGGAAGGGGTTCTCTGGGAAATCACACGGGGCCGAGCCCAACAACTCACCATGAGCATCTTCAATACACTACTGACCAAAATCTTTGGACACGCGGCACCTCCCGCGGCCGGCCAAACCGCTTCGCAAACGGGTGCGGGAGTGGGCGGCGTGCCGGCCCAACAGCCCCAGGCGGGTGCCACGGCACAACTGGCAGCGGCAGCACCCGTGGATGTCGAGGCCGTCCTCGACAAATTGGCGGCCGCCAATCCTGAATCTTTGGACTGGAAGCTCGATCGTTGATCTCATGAAACTGGTGGGAATCGATAGCAGCCTTGCAGCCCGCAAGGAACTCGCCGGGGAGTTGCATTATTCGGGCGCCTTGCGCCCTCCCCGACTGGTCAACCCCAGGAACGCGGGAAGCCGCATCGCACCAGGGAGTTCCTGCGGCCCGGCTCGAGGAGATGATGACCATTGCCAAGACCGGAGGCATGGAAGTTCCCGAACCGCAAGATTCGCGAGAGGCTCGTGCTTGGCTCCAAGAGATGGCGGGGGCTGCCATGGCCTCCGGCGGGATGTCGTCCGCAGAAACGGCCTTGCTCCAGCGGGTCGGAGCGCGCTACGGACTGGGTAAGTTTGACATGGAACAGATCATTGCCGGTTCACGCCGGGAAGCGTACCAGAGGGCGAAGAAAAATTTAAAAGGGGAAAAAAGCTAAAAGCGGAAAGCTAAAAGCGGAAAGCGGAAAGCGGAAAGCGAAAAGCGAAAAGCGGAAAGCGGAAAGCGGAAAGCGGAAAGCGGAAAGCGGAAACGGGATCTTGGAAAGCGCACGTTTCCGCTTTCAGCTTTCCGCTTTTGTTACCCCCCAAAAACCGCCGCGTATTGCTCCTTTGATTTCACCTCAGAGCTAAACGCGCAAACGTGCGCTTTCGCAGGTCCAGTTTCCGCTCTTAGCTTTTAGATTTTTCTTCCGGCTTGTCCATGAGGGCCAGGATCCTGGTCCGTTTTTCCGGGTAATCCAGGGAGTGGAACAAGCGGATCTCATCGACCCGGCGCGCGGTGTTCAGCCCGTCCAGCCAGAGGGTGTAGTGGGCAGCTAACTCACTGGTTTCCATGTAACGCCCCCTCAGGTTGGGATCCGCATACGCCTTGGGATGGTTCCGGGAGAAGAGATGGAAGCGCAACCAGCGTCGGTCGGTACGGGAGATCTTCTGGGACTTGCGCATGAACCCCACAAAAAGGAGCAGCACCAGATACGTGTCGACCTGGCTTTGGAGTTCCAAGTTCCGTGCGAAATCCTCGGTATGGATCGCACGCACACCGCGTTGGAATTGGAGCGCCGCATGCAGGGCATGGTTGATCTCTTCGATAAAAGCGATCAGTTCAGAGATATTGGCATCGCTGAGGGCGCGCCTCGGATCGTTCTGCTCCAACTGCTCGATCAGCCACCGGGAATAGTAGATGCCGATATAGAGTTGGCCGTCGGCTTTGCGCAGGAAAGTACGGGCCAGTTCGCTGAGTTCCCTGGCGGACGCGCCCGCCAAACGGCTGAGTTGGCCGCAGCGGTTCTTATCAATGAGGCATTCCTCCAGATTGATTCCCACTTGCGCGTAGGTGCGCTCGAAAAGCCTTTGTATCTCGCTAAAGAGGGTGGGCGTCATAGGTGGAAGAGGTGGGCTGCGGGGGACGTTTCGAAATGGAGCATGGTTTCCGAAAGCCGGTTGAGAGCGATCCGGGCCTCATGGAAGCCATGGGCCAACTGCTCATACACCGAAGTTAAGGCCGCCGAGCGTGCGGTCTGGTGGCCCGCGATGGCTTTGAAACTGGTTCGCCCCATATCCTCGTAGAAGGCCACACCCGGGCCACCCCGCTGTCGGCGGCATTCGACGGTTTCATGGAAAATGCCGGAGATGAACAACGAGTAATTGCCGACATGGGCCCGGATGAGAAAACTCTGGGCGGGGGAAGCGTCGCGCAGGGCGGTGAGCATATCCGAGAGGTACTGGATGGGGCCATCCCTGCCATCGGCAGGCGAACGCATCCGGGCTGTGTAGGAGAACCATTCCAAGAGCGAGGCGATGTAGTCGCTGGTGGCACGGTCATGGAGGCCTGTGGTTTTGAGCACATGCCTGGTAAGCACGTAAAAGTAGAGCTGCGGGGAAATGCGCAGGGCTGCGGACATTTCCAAAATGGCTTGGACCAGCACGGGGTGATCCAGAAGCGAGTCGCGTGTTTCCTCGTCGGTGAGCAACTGGACGAGGCTGATGGCGTCCCGCTGGGTTTTGGAAAGGGTTTGGACCACGAACTCGAAGTCCGCAGCAGTGAACCGATCCCGACAATTGGCTTTGATCATCGGATCTTTGAAATGAGCATCACCCGTGCCACCGAGTGGTTTGACAGTGCGGATGCGGTGACTGTTCGAAGCGAATATGGGGCATGGCCTTTCAGCCCAGGGGCAACCGCGACAACATGTCCCGCAGGGACACCCCTTTTTCGCTTTCCCGGGTGCCCTCACGATGTAGGGAGGGAGACCAATGAGGAATGACGAAACGAGACGCCGCCCCATCGTCCATTGGTAATTCCCGGTTTCGGGTGGACCCTCCGGGACCTGCGTCGCCTGCTCGTAATCAAGGGGCTGACTTTGAACTGGCCAGCAACCTGCCCCGGGTTGAAGAATCGGGAGCTTATGCGTCGTCTCTTCTCCGCCTTCCTTGCGCTGTTGCTTACAGCGCTTCTGGCAACGGGTTGGTACATGTACCAGAAGGGGTTCACCCGTCGCTGGCGTGTGTTTGTGTCCGAGGAGTTCCGCAAGCGGGGGGTGGAGGTTTCCCTGCGCAAACTCGTCCTGGTGCCTTTCCGCGGAATCGTGGCCCGGGATGTAAAGGTTTACGATTCGGCCCACCGTCGCCGGACGCTGGCGGTGGTTGACGACATGCTGTTGGTAATCAATTACGCCGAGCTCTTTAAGAAGCGGCCTTTCCTTGCCGCCCTGGATCTGCGCGATGCCCGATTGGCGGTGCCCTTGGATCCCAAGGATCCAAGGGGGCCGGCCTTGGAAATCAACCGGTTGAGCGGCCGCTTGCTCTTGCCCCCAGAACAAATCTATCTAAGCCGCCTCGATGCCGAACTCTACGGCATCCGGATTTCGGCTTCCGGAAGATTGATCCATCCCTCGGCTTACCAGCCCAAAGCCCGGAGCGTGGACGCCTCGTCGACGGTTGCCCTCGCGGAACGGATTATCGCCGAGTTGAAACAATGGCGGTTTGAGGCTGCGGCCCCCCCGCAGCTTAACGTGCGCTTTAGTGGGGATATGGCGCAGATGGAGCGAGTGTTCGTGGAAGCCAGCTTTGAAGGACGCAAAATTGAGAGGGGCAGCTATCGGATTGAGGGAATCCAGATCGAAGCGGATTGCCGGGAAGGGTTGGTGGATCTCAAGCAGTTCACGGTAACCGATACCAAGGGGACACTCAGCGCCAATGGCCGCTTCGAGCTGGCGACCAAAGAAGCCAGTGTGCGCCTGCGGAGTACGTTGGACGGGTTTGCTTTGGCCACCAGCTTGGGGATGGGGCCGAGGGATTTCCAGTTCGTCACGGCGCCAAGTTTCGAGCTGCGGGTCCAGGCCGTCTTAGGCGAGGCGGTTTCTCTCAAAGCCACCGGCCATCTTCAGCTCCAGGGTTTCAGCTTCCGAACGGTAGGGTTTGACTCTCTTGGGACGGATTTCTCGTGGGTCAATGGCGACTGGAGTGTGCGGGACCTGCGATTACTGCATCGGGGTGGGGTTCTCACCGGGGATGCCATGCAGGTCGCGGACCGGTTCAAGGCGCGTCTTCATAGCTCGATCAATCCGCAGGATTTCGGGCCGATGCTGACCGGACAGCCCGCCCAGGTCTTTTCCCAGTTCAAGTTCAAGGACGCCCCGGTTCTGGACATCGAGGTGCAGGGTCCCACGCCCGATCCGGCCTTGTGTACGTTGACGGGCCAGATCCGGTTGGGACGCTCCAGCTACCGGGATTCGGCCGCCGAACAGATCCAAGCCACCCTCCAGTACGGCCAGCGCAAGCTGTTGGTGGAGCCGTTCCGTTTGCGAAGGGTCGAAGGGGAGTCCACAGGGGGAGTTGCCGTCGATTTCGAGCGCAACGAGGTCCGTCTCAATCGGATCCGGGCCACGGTTAATCCCCAGGAGGTCATCATCTGGTTCGAGCCCAACTTGCTTAAGGATATCGCCCCGTACCGCTTCAAACGGGCACCCAACCTGTTTCTTGACGGCCTCATCCATGTCAAACATGGGGACACGACCAATCTGACGGTCGATGTGGATGCGCCTTCAGGAATGGACTACACCTTTCTGAAAAAGAATCTCAGCGCCTCCCAGATTTCGGGCAGGCTCGCATTCACCGACCGGCGGCTGAAGATTTCCGGCCTCAACGCCAGCCTCTTCAGCGGTAAACTCAAGGGGGAGGCCGACATTAGCATTGTCAAAGCCAATCCCGGGCACACGGTCGCGCTGACGGTGGAAAACATGGATTTCCCAAGTTTGACCAAGCTCTATTTCAACTACGAAACCTCCAAGGGGCGGATGGATGGCTCTTACAATTTCACCGGGCGAGGAGACGATGGCCGCTCGATGCGGGGCAGCGGCAAGGTCGGAATCCGGGATGGTAATATTTTTGCTATTCCCTTTATGGGGCCTGTGTCGGGGATTCTCGATAACATCGTACCTGGGATGGGTCATGAGGTGGCAAAGCGCTTGGATGCCACTTTTGCGGTGAACGATGGAGTGATCACCACCAACGACCTGGATGTGGCCGGGAACGGATTCAGCATGTTTGGGGGCGGCAAACTGATGTTCTTGGATGACGGAATGGATTTCAGCATCCGGATCAATGCGCATGGTCTTCCGGGCGTGTTGCTCTTCCCGGTGAGCAAGCTTTTCGAATACGTGTCCGACGAGAAGCTCTCCAAGCCGCGCTGGCATCCCAAAGCGTTGCGCGGGCTGGACGGGCGGCAACGGGACTGAGACGGGGGCTTTTGTGGACGGTATGGACGGTATGGGCTTTATGGACGGTATGGACCGCCAACCTTCCCAGGTCTTTGGTCCCTTTGGTCCCTTTGCAGCAGCCGACTAGAAGCGCACCGAGACGCTCAACCCGGCGCCCGCGTCCACCTTGGTGTAGTCCTGGATGAGTTCGTCGTCAGAAGTGCGCGATTCCCAGTTGATGAAAGTACGCACGGAAGCCCAGTCCGTAACGGCCCACACCAGGGATGCTCCTAAGGTGTTGAAGAAGTCGTTCCGGTCCCCGTTATCCCAGTAGTGGGTGTATTGGAAGCGGTAGTAGGGCTGGAAAACCACGGATGGCAAAAGCTCATAGTTCCACGTCAGCGACAGGATCGAATCGATGCGGTCATTGGTGTTGGTTTCCGGCAACGGGTCTGTGTGGGTGAAATGAACGCCATTGGCCAAAGCAAGGATCAGGGAATTTTTGGGCCCCAGGGGGATCCGGCGTTCGAGTCCCCAGGCGGGCAAGATCTCGGTATAAAACTCATCCCAATTGTTCTCGTGACTGAGCAAACGGTTGTACTCCAAGCCAACAAAAGCCTCCCAGTTCGGGGCAAAGGAGTACCGGGCGTTCGCAAAGAGGCTGCTATTGTCAAAGTCGAAGTTGTTGAGCTGGTTGGAGGTACTGTCCAAACCGTACATGAAGCGCTGATGGCGGTACCCGGCGCGCACAGCGACCTCACCTGTGCCGAAAGCAAAAGGTTCCGGGGCGAAAGCGACCTGGGCTGTGGTGACAAACAGGCCGGTATCTATGGGTGCCCTCTCCGTAAGAAGTACGTTGGACGTGTAGAAATATTGGAGGTCGACTCCGGCTTCAAAATACGTGCGCCGGGGCTTCTGGATGATCAGCAGTTGTGCACCCACATCCTCGGATTCCCCTCCGTAAAGTTCCGGAGCGGTTTCCCCGTTGGCGAAACTGGTCTCGAGGGTTGGGGACAAGGCTTGGCGCTGGCGTGTGGATTGGACCTGGCGGACAGCCCCTTCGCTGAGAAAGGCTCGCGGAGCCTGAGCCCAAGCCGCGCTGCAAAGGGTCAGAGGGGCCACTAGGGCCAAAGTAAATGTTTTCACGCTGCGTTTCATTTGATGAAGATGCCTTTGGTGCCAGAACTGGGGTTCACGTAGTTCTGCGCCGGACTAGTTCCGTAGTTGACCTGTTTGAAGAAGTTCACCATCCCGCCTACGGGGATCGCACCCGTGTTCGGATTGGGCGCCAGTTTTCCCTTTTGGGAGTCGAGGATGACCCGCGAGTTCTGGTCGAAGCTCAAATTGTTGAGCACGATCGTACGGGCCTGCATGGAAACATCCCGCGCTTGGAACCGCGCGCCGGACACTTCCAAAAGTCCCAGGGCCCGTAATTGGACGCTGCTGTGGGTGCTGTCGAAGTTGCTATTGGAAAAGCGCACTTTTTTGAGGGAAACCCGCGAGCCATGGATCTCGGTGCGGGCTGCGACAAAGTCGACATTGTAGGCCGAAACGGCCCCAGCGGTTTTGACCTGTAGCAGGCCGCGCGCTTCAAGCCCGGTCCCGCGTTTGGAAAAACTGGTGTCTGGGACAGGGGAAGTGCCCCCCCCGATAAGGCTGCCATCGGTCGAGAATAAGAGTGTGCCTTGGGGGGCACTGCGCCAAGCCGGCAGGGCAGTGATGCCATTTTCCAAGCTGATGTTGCCGAGGGCTGCGATGGTGAGGTCGGTCCCGGCGCTAAAACCGGCATTGGAAAGCGACATGGCCGGGGAGAAGAGTTCCACGGCGCCCCCGGGATTGTAGAGGGCGAAGTGGCTGAGCTTCAGAGGTTTGGGCCTTTCCCCGGTCCCGGGCTTGAAGTCCAGGGCTTCGGGCGTGGCGAGCGTTGATCCAAAGGCGCTGATACGGGTCAACCGGTTATCCAAGGTCACCAAGGTGCGTGGAGCGTTGGTGATGGTGCCACCGACGGTGATATTCAAGGCCGTCCGGGCACCTGTCCGGATTTGGAGCGGACCGCCGATGTCGAGATCCCCGGCGGCGATGAGTTCGAAGAAACCTGTTTGGAATTCGGTGAGATCAATGCGCTGGGTCACCACCGAGACGTTGCGCGCTGCGAAGAGGATACTCTCTTGGGCTGTGTCCGGAGCTTGGCTGCCCAACGCCGAGGAGGTGAAGAGCCGCTCTTCATCAAGCAATGCTTCGGAAATGACGGCGTCGGTCCCCAACGCGAACAAGAACCGCTCGACTGGATCGGTCACCGTGGGCTCGTTGCGAGCGTGTTTTTCTTCCACGAGCACCTCGCGTGAATTCGATTGAACTTGATACGCGAATTCCGGGGAGTCGCTGGCCAGCAAACCCGTCTTCTGCAACGTGCCTTTTTTGATTTGGTCTTCCTGCTTGGCGATGGCCTTCTCAATTTTGAGGCTGCTGGGGAGGCTGCGTTTGAACCCCCGGATGAGCTTGGCCGAGCCCACTTGCTCCTTGAGTTGGAAGTTGAGGATCGGCCCCAGGGGCTGGCCCGGCAGCACAAAAGTCATCTGGCCGGCATTCAAGATCCGGCTCTGGCCGTTGCTGGTGACCTTGCCCGTGCCTTCCACCAGCAGCACCTTGAATCCGCCATCCTTGGTGGTCACCACGATGAGCGTGGTGCCCAGTACTGCTGCGGTTGCCGCTGCCGTTTTGATCGTGCCGCCCCCTTTGCCGCTGGGTGCATTGAAAAGCACGCTGCCGCGTTCCAAATTGATCTCGCGCTTTTCGGGGACAAACGAAAATACGGTGTTCGCGCCTACCCGGGTCACGGTCTGGTCCTCGGCAATCATCTCGGCCCGCGAATCCGGGCCGGTGCGCATGACATCCGGTGTGGAGAAGGTTTCCTGGAGACGGGCCGATTTCCGGCTCTTGGAAGACGGGCTGAGGATACTGACGTCCTTGACGACCTCAGTAATGGTTGAATGGGTGAGATTAGCCCCTTGGGCCAATTGACCGGAGAGGGCGGCGCAGAGCGCCAAGAAGGTTGCGCGAGTTTGCATGAGTAGGCCTGAGCCGATCATGGGTGTTTGCCCTAGGGCAGGTCAATGCTTGTTGGTATCGCGGCTGAATAAACGATGTGGCATGGGCTTCCAGCCCATGGGGGCACCCATGGTATGAGTGGGCCGTCGCTTCCTGCCGTTTCATGGGCTGGAAGCCCATGCCTCATGGGCGGCGGCTTACTTTTCCGTCAGGGTGTGGCCGCCGTCCCAATCCGGGGCGGGGGGCGTCTGGCAATATTCCTGACAGCGGTTGATGTACATCTGGCAGAGGTAATCCTCAGCGCCGAGCCGGGCATTGATCTCGGCGAAAGAGCTGGCGGCTTCTGGAAACTGGCGTGAGCGGTACAGGCCGATGGCCTTGTGGTAGTCCTCAAGCCACGGTGGGGGGGGAGTGGTGGCGGTGCTCAGGGGAATGTAGACCTCCACCGGGAGCTGCTTGCCCTTAAGCCGGAGCCGGTCTACCCGGCGATAGACGAATTCGGAGCGGGTGAGTTCTTCGACGCGTTCGCCCACGAGAATCTCGCAATGAAAGGCCTTTGTGGCCCCTTCCAAGCGGGAGGCCGAGTTGACGGCATCGCCTAAAGCCGTGAATTCCTTCCGCTGGACGCAACCGACCTCACCCACGATGACCTCGCCGTGGTTGATCCCAATCCCGAACCGAAGCTGGACGCGGTCCGGGCGGGTGGCCCACGCGGCATTGAGTCGGACCAGGCGCTCGCGCATCTGGAGCGCTGTGCGCACGGCCCGGGCGGCGTCCCCGGCTAACCCCCGGGTGTGGGTGTCCCCCCAGACGGCCATGATTGCGTCCCCAATAAATTTCTGGATTGTGCCATCCTCATGCTCCACTGCGTCTACCATCTCTTGGAAATACTCGTTGAGCTGCGCCACCAGCTGCTCGGCATCCGCAGACTCGAAAATGGAAGTAAAGCCGCGGAGATCGGAAAAGAGCGCGGTGACTGGCTTGCGGACTCCGCGCAAAGACTCCTCGAATCGATCGCTTTGAGCCATGACCACCTTGGCGACGTTTTTGGAGACGTACTGATTGAGCACCGAGCGAATCCGGGAGCGTTCGAGCTGTTCGATGACGAAATGATAGACCACGCCGAAGCTGCCTACGGTAACCAGTCCTAAGAGGGGAAGGACCATGGGAATGACCAGATGAAATTCGGTAAAGAGCATCTGTGCCGTGACGAAGAAGCCAATTCCCAGGCCGAGGAGTAAGCCCGTTTGAGCCAGGGCCTGACGAACCAGCAGGACTGTGAGCGCCGGGATGGCTACCATCGCTAGATTGGTCCACCAATCCGCACGTCCGCTGGAGGTGCGCAAGGAGGTGCTCGAGAGGAGGTCACCCAGCGCTTGGGCATGAATCTCCACACCGGGCATTACCCCAAAAGGTGTCGAGTGCTCATCGTGGAAGATTTCGGCCAAAGGCCCCACAAACACGACCTTGTCCTTGAGGGCCTTCCCCCCCGCGAATTTAGGGTCCTTTTCGAAGACGGAGTCGATGAAGATCTCTTCGACGGGGAGCCGCGGATAGGTACGCGCCCGGCCTTGAAAGTTGATTGGGAATTCACCGTCGGGAACGGATTTGCCGGTCAGGATTTCGTAGGCCCGGCCAGCTAGGGTGATAGCGGGCGTGTCGGCAAAATAGCCCATAGGAGCCCGGTAACTGGTTCGGCGAATCACTCCATCCGTGTCGGTATTGTAAAGGGCCGCCGCTTTGATGTCGGTCGGCGGCGCTGGCAGGATCCGGGGATTGGGGCCTAGCAAAACCTTCGTGTCCAAGCCCTCATTGTTGGCTTCATCCTGGAATGTGAATGCAAGGGTCACCTTGTCGGAATGTTTCTCCAAGGCGGTCCGCAGTTCGGGGTCTCCGTCCATTTCTGGATTGAAGATAAGATCGAAGACGATGGCGCGTGCGCCTGCCGCCGACAGCTTCTCGATCAAAAGCGCCCATACCTTCCGGTTCCAAGGATAGCGATGCTCTGTCATGAGCCGAAGCGCTTCAGAACTGGCCAAATCGGATTCCTTGAAACTGCTGCGCTCTTGGCTGGTTTGATTGATACCCACAATCGCGATCTGTGGATTGGGGGGTGTGGGGCCCCTCCAAAGGAACCGCATGTCGTGCAGGTTGTACTCGCGCTTTTCGAGGAACTCTAAAAATTTTTGATAAGCCTGGAGCGGCCTCAAGAAACTGAGGTGGGGCAGCCAAAACATCACAGCGGCCAAACCTACCATGACCGGGACGCGCCCTTTGCGCAGCAACCGGGTGAAGTGTGAATAGGTTCGCCAGGCAGCGCGCATGGAAGTTCCCGGGTGGCTCAGTAATGCTTGCGCATGTTACTGGGCAAAATGTTGAGCTCTGTGCGGTACTTGGCCACCGTGCGCCGGGCAATCGGGATCCCGCGTTCGGTGAGGATTTCCACGATTTCCTTGTCGCTGAGGGGCTTGCGCGTGTCCTCGGACTTCACTAGCTCGGCGATCGCTCCTTTTACACTCGTGTTGCTCATGGATTCCCCGTCGGAGGTCTGGTAGCCCGGCGTGAAAAAATACTTCATGTCAA
>JAYVTN010000237.1:0-8390 GCA_043788785.1 Spartobacteria bacterium
CCCGTAGATCGCCGAACCCGCGCCGAGCAAGAGGGCCAGAGCCGCTCCGAAGGAGCCCAAGGCACCGCCTTTGGCTGCTTGCTGGCCGACTTCACGCGCCTGCTGTTCGGTTCGGGCACGGGTAGCAGGATCCTTGGCAGGCGTCTGGAGCCGACTCAGACTCTCCTGCGCTTGAGCCGCTACTCCTGGGGCCTGTTGCGTGATGGCCGGGGCCGCTTGGGCCATGAATTGGGCTAACCCGGTTACGCCGGAAAATGCCTTACCCACGGCGCTGCTCAAAAGCATCACCGTGATCAGGGTCACCGTCGACCAAGCGACCAATCCGTGCATGTGTCCGTTGAAGTTGCCGGCCATGCGGCCCGCCACGTACCCGCCCACAAAAAGGGCGACCACATTGCTGATAATCCACCACAGCACCGCCCCGAGGCCGATGGCAGTGCCCGATGGATTGTCGCCGGTTGCCGGATCCAAGGTACTCAGTCCCACTCCCAGCCCTAGCAGACTGAGGATCAGGAGGCTCGCAAGAGCCGTCGCGGCGCCCGCCAGTATGGCCCCCCATGAGACCCGGGCAAATGGCTTGTCCACGGCTGCCCGGAACAACTCCGATTCACGACTGAGCGGGGTGCGGTGTTCGGCCGTTATATTTTCATTTGGTGTAATCATAGATCTTAAAACAATTGAGCTTCTTGCCTCCTGAATCGCAAATGGAGGCCTAAACGGGCGTTTGGCGCACTCAAATAGGCCCACGGGGTGCCTCACCCCGGCCCCCGCCCACGGCGCTCCGGGCAAGTGCGGGTCCCTATCAAAAAAGGCTTGAAATGTTCCATCCCGCCGGGAATCAGGCACTTAGACAAAATCCCCGCCACCCACCGCCAGTAGTGTCCGCCAATCCGCTCCACCCCAACATATTGTGCTTGTCTCTGCGGGGCTGCCCGGCAAATCTCTGCGTTCCAGCCTCCGAAGCACCTCTTTCCGCTCTAGCCATGTACCTCAAATCCCTCGAACTCTTCGGGTTCAAATCTTTCGCCCCTAAAACCAAGCTCGAGTTCCATCGCGGGGTCACAGCAGTCGTGGGCCCCAACGGGTGCGGGAAATCCAATGTGCTCGACGCAATGCGCTGGGTTCTGGGTGAGCAATCGGCCAAAGCCCTTCGCGGGGGTGAAATGGCGGATGTTATTTTCAGCGGCACAGATTCGCGAGCCGCGGTGGGCATGGCCGAGGTCTCCATGACCTTCTCGGAATGCGAGGAACAGCTGGGCTTGGACTGGCACGAGGTGACCATCTCGCGCCGGGTCTTCCGGGATGGGGGCTCCGAATACCTCCTCAACAAGACGCCCTGCCGGCTCAAGGACATCCAGCAGCTCTTCATGGATACTGGAATCGGTCGCTCGGCCTACTCCATCATGGAGCAGGGCAAGATTGACATGATCCTCTCCTCCCGGCCCGAAGATCGGCGGGCGATCTTTGAGGAAGCTGCTGGGATCACCAAGTACAAGAGCCAGAAAAAGGAGGCCTTGCGCAAATTGGAAGCCACCGAGGCCAACCTGGTGCGTCTTTCGGACATCATCAAGGAGGTCAAACGCCAGATCGGTTCCCTCCAACGCCAGGCAGGCAAAGCCCGTCGCTACCAAAGCCTGCTCGGAGACCTGAAATTGCTGGAAACCCACGCCGCTAAACGCCAGTTCGATATCCTTGAACAGCAAAGCGGCGCGGCAAAAGCGGAACTGGCGGACTTGGCCGATCGCCACACAGAATGCGAGCAAGAGATCGAGAGCCGCGAATCCGAGGTCGCCGTCCAACGAGCCGCCTTGGAGGAGATGGAGCAAGAGCTCAACTCCGCGCGTCAGGTCGTGGGCGACCTGCGCACCCGGATTTCCAACCATGAAAACCGGATCCTGTTCAACCAAGAGCGCGCGGAAGAGTTCAACGGCTTGGTTGATCGCTACCGGGCAGATGTAGCGGGCGCTGAGGAGAAACTGAACATTGCGGAAACCCAGTTGCGGGATACGGATTCCGAGTTGGCCCAGATCACCGAGATGCTAGCTGGCGAGCTCAGGGTTCTGGAACAAAAACAAGCGGCCACTGCGGCATTGGTCCACGGTCGGCAGGAAGCGGAGCGAGGCATCTCGGCCATCATGGCGGATTCGAGCCGGATCGAGAGCCGGATCAGCGCGTTACGGGGACAGGCGGCGATGGCCACCCAACAGCGCGATGGGGCCGAGGCCCGGATTTCGATTCTCACAGCCGAATGCGACCAACTGGAATTCGGCTTCACCCAAGTCACCGAGCAACTCCAAGGTGCGCAAGGTGAATTGGAACGGGCCAGCGCGGATCTGGAGCGTGCCTCGGCCCAGCTCACCGATGCCGAGCAGCAATTGCGTGAATCCCAGGTCCGGATGAGTGGCATTGACCAGGAGCTGCGGGCCACCGAACGCCAGCTCTCGGAGCGGGAATCCAAGCTCGACATCCTGCGCCAGCTTAATGAAGGCGGCGAGGGCTTCTCAGAGGGTACCCAAGCTATTTTGCGCGGTCTGGACAACCCCGACTTCTTCAAGCCCGCCATTCTCGGGGCCGTTGCCCAGTACTTGGAAGTGCCGGCC
This sequence comes from Spartobacteria bacterium, assembly GCA_043788785.1. Lineage (GTDB taxonomy): Bacteria > Verrucomicrobiota > Verrucomicrobiia > Chthoniobacterales > Chthoniobacteraceae > CAIURC01. Next base: position 2,601 of record JAYVTN010000237.1, read on the forward strand.
GAATATGTCGCGGCAGTCGAAGCGACCCTGGGGAGCAACCTGCAAACCATCGTCATGAAAGACACGATGGTCGCTGAAGCCGTCATCAAGACGCTGACGCTCAAGAGACTGGGCAAAGCCTCGCTGGCATTGCGGGAGTTCGAGCGCGTTTTCGACCACGTCGAGAACCGGGAGATGCGCCTGCCCGAAGGCGCTATCGATTGGCTCATCAACAAGGTCAAGCCCGCGCCCGAATTGCGGCGTCTCATCGAGCGGCTCATTAACCATACGGTGCTCGTGCCCGATGTGGAAACCGCGCTGCGGCTCTTCCCCCAAAGCGGATCGCTCATCGTGACCCTGGCGGGCGAGATCATCGACCGCAATGGCATCCTTCATGGAGGCGCCACCGATGAAGCCCAGAATTCGGTGCTCCAACGCCGCAACCAGATCATCGCATTGGAAGCGGAAACCGCTGGGATCGGCGCCACGCTCGCAGCCATCGTCGGCCGCCGCGAAGTGCTCTGTGCGGAGATCGAAGCCATCCAGTTCCGGTTGGAAGAAGCCCGCGAAGACAAGCAAAACGGTTCCCTCCACGTCTCCACGGTGCGCGGACAAATTGCCGCCTTCGAACGCGAACTCCGCGACACCGAGCGCAAACAGCAGACTTTAGATGGCGAACGCGCCAGCTCGGAGGCGCGCCAGCAAGAAGCCGCCATCCGGCTCGAAGCGCTCGAGAGCGAGGTGCTTGCCCAGATGCAAGAGCTCGACGGACTGGCGGCGCGGCGCAGCGAGGGGACGGCCCTCCTGGAATCGCTCCGCTCCCAGGAGTCCGCCTTAAGCGCGGACCTCAATGAACTGCGCATCAAGGTAGCCACCGAGCGCCAGCGCCACAGCTCCCTGCACAACCAGCGTCAACCGATGGAAGCGCGGTTGGCTGAACTCCACGAGCTCATTGCCCAGCGCCAGCTCGACATCGAAAACTATTCCCAGCGCGCCGATTCCATGTTGGCGGAAGTTTCCGAGATCGAAGCCAATCTGGAACGGCTCCGGGGCGAAGTCGGCGAAGCCGAGCAATCGGTAAACATGATGGTGGCCCAACGGAGCGCGATGGCTGCCGCGATGGAGGAAATCAACAATGCGCTGCGCTTGATGCGCCATCAGCTCAGCGAGACCCACAACCAGCGCAGCCGGATTGAAGTCAAACAGAGCCAGCTGGAGATGAAGCTCGCTGCGCTGGTTGAACATATCCAGAAGCGCTACCAGATCGACCTGGCCGAGTTCCAACGCGACCTTTACGCCCTGCGCGTGGCCGTGCGCGACCAGCTCAAGCGCGCCCAACGCGGCATCACCGAGGGCGGCGAGTCCGCTCCCGAAGACGCCGCAGCCCCTGCCGTGGAAAGCGCCCAGGAAGAGGACGCCGCCGTGGTGGACAGCTTCGAGCTGGATTGGGAGCGCATTGAGGCCACCGTGCGCGAAATCGATCAGCGCATCGATTCCATGGGCCCGGTCAACCTGGACGCCATCCAGGAATACGACGAGCTCGAGCAGCGCTACGTCTTCCTTGAGCAACAGAACACGGATCTAACCAACTCGAAGGCCGAGCTCATCGACGTCATCGCCAAGATCAACAACACCACCAAAACGCTCTTTGCTGACACGTTCGAAAAGATCCGGGTCAACTTCTCGGAGATGTTCGTGGAACTCTTCGGCGGAGGCAAAGCCAACCTGCTGCTTCTGGACGAGCACGACCCGCTCGAGAGCGGGATTGATATCATCGCCAAGCCCCCCGGCAAGCAACTCACCTCGATCACACTGCTCAGCGGTGGCGAGCGCACCATGACGGCCGTGGCCCTGCTTTTCTCCATCTATATGGTCAAGCCAGCCCCCTTCTGCGTGCTCGATGAGATGGATGCGCCACTGGACGAATCCAACATCAGCCGTTTCATAAAAATCCTCGATCGTTTTGTCGGCCAGAGCCAGTTCATCGTCATCAGCCATCACAAGCGCACCATTGCCCGGGCCGACGCCCTTTATGGCGTGACCATGGAAGAACACGGTGTCTCGCGTCTAGTCGGTGTGAAGTTCTCCAAGCGCGACGAATCGGGCGAAGCCTCCGACGTGCTCGGCAGCAACAACCCGATGCCAGTGCCCAGTGTGGCCGAGACCTTCGGCAAGAGCGGCAACCTGCACAGCGAGTCGTACTCGACAGCCGACGGCGCCGCATAGCCCGCAGGAACGCAGGAGCGCACGCCCATCCGGTCCATCCGGTCCATCCGGTCCATCCGGTCCATCCGGTCCATCCGGTCCATCCGGTCCATCCGGTCCATCAGGTCCACCAACGGGCTTTCAGCGCGGTGTCAACCGCAGCACAAACACCAGGAGGTCCGCTTGGCGCGTCGATGAGGCGCTCGCATCGAAGCGCCCCATGCGTTCCCTGGGATTGGCCGGGGCGCGGGCCAAAAGGGAATAGAGCATCTGGGTTTCCTCTGGCCCGAACAGGGGGGACTCGAAGAGTTCCCGGGCCACCTCGAGGCCTTCTTTGCCTCCGGCCAAGAACACAATGCGTACGCCCTCGCCCTCGGTATAGACCGTTATCTTGTAGTAGCTTTCCAGTTCCGTGCTGGGATGCTCGAACGTGATCGCTCCAACCCCGGAAGAGCGCGGGGCGGCCACCGTGGAGTTGCCAATTTGACGGACCACCTCGTCCACACTGAACCGAACACCATAGGTGCCCCGGACCGGCTCGATCAGGGTCGGTTGGTCCGGAACGGCCCCTTCAGGAGCCTGGGGCTCAGTCCACCCCCCTACCCACAGTGCTGCGGACGTGCCCAACCCACCCAGGAAACCCCCCATGGTTCCCAAGATCACATTCAGCGTATGGCTTAGAGTTCCTCCGCTCATCCCTCTCCTGCCTTGTATTCGGATGCGGATCGATCCCCGGGCTTGGGGCCAAGACCCCGTCTTTTTCGGAAGTATGAATTATGAAGGATGAATTATGAAGGCTGGTGGATGCTAAAGCATCGCGGGAAGAGATTCTCTCACCAGAGGCACAGAGGCACGGAGAATACATATACGCTCTGTGCCTCAGTGCCTGCGTGAGAGCATTCGTCCCTCGCTGCGAACGCACCCACAGGGCGGCCGCTGTGTGCGCACCTTCATAATTCATAATTCATCCTTCCTCCCTGCCCCCGCCATCTCCGCAGCCAATCGGATCGCTGCGATCATGCTGTCCGGACGGGCGATCCCTTTGCCCGCGATCTCGAAGGCTGTGCCGTGATCCGGGCTGGTCCTTGGAATGGGCAGGCCTAGGGTGACATTCACCCCTTGATCAAAGGCATGCAGTTTTAGGGGAATAAGCCCCTGGTCGTGGTACATGCAGAGGACTCCGTCGAATTCCCCGCCCACAGCCCGGCCAAAGACGGTATCTGGGGACACAGGCCCGATGAAGGTGGAGGGCGCGTGTTTGGTTTGGAGTAGCGTCAATGAAGGGGCGATGACTTCGATCTCTTCGCGTCCAAGTGCACCAGATTCCCCGGCATGCGGGTTGAGGCCGGCTACGGCGATGCGCGGAGTCGATCCCAAACGCTCTTGGAGAAACCGCTCGAAGAGTCCCCCGACGCGCACGATCTCCGAGGTGCACAACGTGTCGGCCACCTCTCGAAGCGGAATATGGGCCGTCACGAGGGCCACGCTGAGGCCGCCCCCCGTCAGTAACATCGCAAAATTGGTGACTCCGTATCGGGCGGCGAAGAATTCGGTTTGGCCGGGGAAATGGAAGCCAACCTGTTGTATACGGATCTTGCTGACCGGGCCGGTAACCACCGCGGCGATCTGCCCAGTTAACGCGAGAGCAACCGCTTGTTCCAAAGCGTCTACCGCGCTCATCGCTGAGTGCGCATCGGGCTGGCCCGGAACTGCATTCCCCTTGTCGCCAATGACAAGATATTCGAAAGCCGGGTCGAGTTTACCCGAATCCAGCGCTCCCTGGATAACTTCAGGCCCGATCCCGGCAGGATCCCCCAAGGTGATGCCGATGATCGGTCTGGCTGACCGGCCAGGAACCTGATCCATCTCAGAAAAACTTGATATAAGCTTTCTTGCGCAGCTTTGCGATCCACTCCTGCTCACGCTGGCGGTAGACTTGCTCGGTTAGACGCTTCTGGATCTCTTCATGAACCTCCGAAAGTGGCCGGGTCACGGAATTCTTTTTGGCTTCCACCCACAACAAGTAATAACTGGCATCGATTTCCAACACCTCGCTCACTTTGCCGGATTTAAGTCCAAACGCGGCTTTGGTGAGAGCCTCGTTCAAGGTCTTCCGGTTGATCCAACCCCAGTCTCCACCCGATTCCTGATTGGTATCCTCGGAGTACAAACGGGCCAGATCCTGGAATTCCGCGCCCTCGAGCACCTTCTGGCGGATTTCCTCCACCATTTTGCGCCGGGCCTCAGCGGCGCCCTCCGCCTTGCGAATGGTGAGCATCCGTAATTTGACCTGCTCCCCGGCCGTGTATTCAGCCAAGTGTTCTTGGTAATAGGCTGCGATGTCCCTCTCGGGAACCTTCGCCTCCCCCACCTTGACCATTTGTCGGCGCATCGTTTCGACGATGCTCTTATCCATCTCCAAAGCCCGGAACCGTTCCAGGCTGTAACCTTGTGCAGACAACGTGCGGATGAAAGCCGACCGGTCTCCGACAAAATCCGTGCGCACAATCGAGTTGATCCGATCGTCGATCATGTGCGTTGGAAGTTGGAACTTGTTCTTCTTGAAGTCCTGAAGAATGAGTTGGCGATCCACGAGATCGTTAATCGCCCGGGTACGGATCTCTTTGACCTTCTCGGATAACTCCTTGCCTTTGAGCGTTGATCGAGCGGCTTGTTCCCTGGCCCCCACCAATTCACGGACTTGGGAGAACGTAATGACCTCTTGGTTGACGACCGCGGCAATCCCATCGAGGACTTCCTGGCCATGGGCTGGCGGCAGGCCAACGGGGCAGATGAGCCCCACAGGGCCGATCCCCGCAGATCCCAAAACGGTGATGATGAGAACACAACGGGCGATTAAAGGGCGTAACATTGAATGCGGTGGCTGCTTGGGAGACCGGGCGAAAAACTAGAGTCGGCCCCCTGATAGTCAAGCGGTGAAACTCTCAGGATGCACTCTGGCCGACAACGATGCTCGGGGGCAAAGGATTCCACAAGAATTCCCTTGCGGGAATATTCCTGCCCGGATATCCGTTCCCGTAAATGGATCTCATCCGGATTTACCAGTGTTTGTGCGATCCCCTCCGCCTGCGCATCCTTCATCTCCTAACACAGGGCCCACTCTGCGTTTGCCATTTCCAAAAAATCCTAGCCCAGCCACAGGTCCGGATTTCCAAGCATCTCGCCTACCTCAAGGAAAAAGGTTTGGTAGAAGCCCGACGCCATCAAAACTGGATGATCTATTGCTTGCCCCCGGATCGAACCGAGGAGTTGGACAAGAACCTGCGCTGTCTCCAGGACTGCGTGCAAAGTGACCCCGTTTTCCGGGAGGACCTGCGCTCCTGGCAAACGCTGGCTTGCGAGACGCAGTGGATCGAGGGAGCTCTCTCCTGCTCTCCCCAGAAGACGGCGGAGGAGCTGCCCGGGCGACTCAACGATGTAACCAGGGGCATCCCATGCAGATAGAACCCATTCCCATGAAGCGAAGGTTTTGGGCCGAAGCTCTGGGCACTTTCGCCCTCGTCTTTGCAGGGACCGGAGCGATCGTCGTCAATGGCGAAATGGCTGGCACGATTACGCACGTGGGAATTGCACTGACCTTCGGGC
>JAYVTN010000238.1:0-7276 GCA_043788785.1 Spartobacteria bacterium
ATAGAGTGTGCGTGTGTTTGCCGGCCCGGGCTAACGCCGCCGCGCGACGCGTATGTGCGGCGCGCGTGCCCACCCATCCATACACCGGCCTGATTGTACCATTGTAGATCATACGTTCATCGGATAGGTACACTCCCAATGCGCCCATCCTCCTCTCGCCGTGTTTTCCCCATCGTCTCCATCGTTGCTCGGAAGCTGAGCGCCGCCGTGTTGGTCCCTTTCAGTGCCCAATCCCAAAGCACCAAAAGGACTGAAGGGACCAAAGGGGACTGGTCTTCGGTTTCGTGGGTTCTCCTTGCGCCGCTTGCCGGGGTCCTGCTTGAGCGTATCGGGGCCATACGCAAACAACGATCCACTATCAACCGCCGTAGAACGTTGGCATGTCATTGGATTGTCACTTGGCGCACGCGATTATGGCCGCTACGCTGGCCGTTTGATGAAGACGTTTTCTTCCCAGCATTTCATTAGCCGCGAGCTGAGCTGGCTGGAGTTCAACCAGCGGGTGCTCAACGAAGTCCTCAATCCGGCCAATCCCCTGCTTGAGCGGGTCAAATTCCTGACCATCACCAGCTCCAATCTCGATGAGTTCTTCGAGGTCCGCGTGGCGGGCATCAAGCAGCAGATTGAAAGCGACGTGGTTGAGCGCAGCATCGACGGGCGCACGGCCACCGAGACTTTCAAGGCCATCCGCAAGCGGGTCCGGGAAATGATTGAGACCCAGTTCCGGTGCTGGCGTGAGGATTTGATCCCCGCCCTGGCCAAGAACGGGATCCGTTTCCTCGAAGTCGCCGATCTGCAGGGCGCTGACAGGCAATGGGTGGAGACCTATTACCGGGCCCAGGTCCGGCCGGTTCTCACACCGCTGGGCATTGATCCCGCCCACCCCTTCCCCCAGCTGCTCAACAAGTCATTGAACATCGTGGTGCAGGTCGAGATTGAACGCAACGGCCAGCCCCAGCGCCGCCTGGCCGTGGTCCAAGTCCCCCGGGTCCTGCCCCGGTTGCTCAAGATACCCGCCGAGGACGACAACCAGCGCTATGTCTTCATGGGCCACCTCATCGGCCATTACTTGGCAGACATCTTCCCCGGCACGAACATCCTCGGGTATTGGCACTTCCGGGTGACCCGCAATAGCGAACTCTATATCGACGAAGAGGACGTCGGCAATTTGCTCAGCGCAGTCGAACACGAGCTCCATAACCGGCGCAAAGGGGCGGCCGTCCGGCTCGAAGTTGACCACTCCTGCCCGGCGGAGATTTACCAGTACCTGCTGGAGACCCTCGAACTGGGCGAGGACGACCTTTATATTATTAATGGGCCGCTCAACCCGATCCGGTTGATGACCATCTATGCCGGGGACCATTCCCCGGAGCTCCGCGAGAAAACCTTCGTCGCCCCGGTCAGCGCTGCCTTCCGGGACTCGCCGGACATTTTCAGCGTCATGCGCCAACGGGACGTTCTTCTCCATCATCCCTACGAGAGTTTTTCCACGGTGGTCGACTTCCTCGAACAGGCGGCCCGGGACCCGCATGTGCTCGCCATCAAACAAACCCTGTACCGGACCGGGGGCGACCCGCGGATCGTGGGGGCCCTGATGGCCGCAGTCAGCAACGGCAAGCAGGTCACGGCCGTCACCGAGTTGAAGGCGCGCTTTGACGAAGCCAACAATATCCTTTGGGCCCGGCGTTTGGAAGAAGCCGGAGTGCACGTGGTCTACGGGATCGTCAACCACAAGGTGCACGCGAAGATTACATTGGTTGTACGACGCGATGAGGACGGGCTGCGCCGCTACGTGCATCTCGGTACCGGCAACTACAACCCGAACACGGCCCGTACCTATTCGGACCTGAGTCTTTTCACCGTGAATCCCGATTTCGGGGAGGATGCGACCAACCTCTTCAATCTGCTGACCGGGATCTGCCAGTTCCAAGGTGCACGCAAGTTGCTCATAGCCCCCTTCACTGTGCATCCCACGATGCTCAAGCTGATCAAGGCGGAAACCGATGCCGCCACCCGGGGCCAATTCGCCCGGATCATTGCCAAGATGAATTCCCTGGTGGATCCCGACATCATCGAAGCCCTTTATCGTGCCTCCCAAGCGGGAGTTCGCATCGACCTCATCGTGCGCGGGATCTGCTGTTTGCGGCCCCAAGTCCCTGGCGTGAGCGAAAATATCACCGTGCGCTCCATCATCGGCCGGTTCCTGGAACACGGCCGGCTCTTTTACTTCGAAAACGGGGGGCCGCATAAGCTCTTTTTGGGGAGCGCCGATTGGATGCCGCGAAATTTCTTCCGGCGTGTGGAGGTGGTCACCCCGATCGAGGATCCTGTTTTGCGCGAACGCGTCTTGACTCAAATCATCGCGACCGAATTGGCCGATAACACGAAAGCCTCGATCCTCGGTGCCGATGGCCTTTACACCATCCCGCCCGTGCCCAGGGGGACGCCCCTGCGCCACAGCCAGAATGAGTTTATGGACCTTCAACTCTCTACGTGCGGCCCGGCCGGGAAAAAACGCAAAACCCGACGCAAGCACCCCACGCTCAAAATCGATGCCCGGCCGGATAAGCTTTGAAAGCTACGCATCGCCGATTACGAGGTTAAGGCCACGAGGGCTCCAACCAAAGTGGGCGAATTTCCACTTTGCACTTTGGGCCTTTCCACTCTCCACTCTCCCTTCCACTGATGTCCACCTCACGTTTTCTGTCGATTATTTCCGGGATCGCCCTGCTCGGGGCCACCCTAGCCTGTCCTTCCACCTTGCGCGCCCAAGCGGCCGCCTATGCGATCGGCGATAGCACCACGGGGTTTGTTCTCGATAGTGCCGCAGGCAACAAGAAGCTCCAAATCGGCAGTTTAACCAAGATTGCAACGGCCATGGTGGTTCTCGATTGGGCAGACTCCCAACAACCCGATCTTGCCCAGTTGGCAACCGTCCCGGAATCCGCGCAAGCGCTCTCGGGAGGAGAAGGCATCGGGCTGCGTCCCGGAGACCGTTGCTCCCTGCGGGATTTGCTGTATGCGGCGATGATGCAATCGGACAACCTAGCCGCCCAGACCTTGGCCGACCATGTCGGCGGGGCTATGAAGGGGCGAGCCGAGGTGCCGGCTGTGACTCATTTTGTTGCGCAGATGAATGCCTTGGCCCGGCGTCTGAACATGAGCCACACCCGCTTCCTCAATGCGCACGGACTCGATAGCCTCGAGAAATCGCTCCCGTACTCCACGGCCCTGGATCTACTCAAACTAACCCAGTATGCCCTCAGCAATCCGAGCTTCCGCTTCTACGTCTCCCAGAAGGAACGCCGGATTACCATCCACACGGCCACGGGCGAAACCCAATACATGCTGCGCAACACGAACGAGTTGCTGGGAAGCCAATCCATCGACGGGGTGAAAACCGGCACGACCCGGCTAGCCGGCGCCTGCTTGATCCTCTCGGCAACGCGGCCACCCGAGAGTCGCCAAAACGGGGAGACCCACGTCATCACGCCGCGTCGGCTCAATGTAGTTTTGCTCAACAGTCCCAACCGGTTCCCAGCGGGCAGCGAGCTGCTGACCAAAGGCTGGAGGTTGTACGATAGTTGGGCGGAAGCCGGCCGACCCGCACGGGGATGGCACGCCAAATAGCGATATGAAGAAGCGCATGGGGGTACTCACCAGTGGAGGGGATTGTCCCGGGCTCAATGCGGTGCTCAGGGGCTTGGTCCGGGCCGCCACGAATTTGGATTGGGAAGTCATCGGATTCCATGACGGGTTCGAAGGATTACTTGGGGAGGGCCATTATGAGACGCTCGATATCCAGCGCACTTCAGGCATCATGCAGTTGGGAGGCACGATCCTGGGGACCACCAACAAGGGCCATTTCATTGCCAAGGTCGAAGGGGGCACACGGACCGCGATTGCCCCGGGGGTCGTTGACCAGACGCGGGCGACGTTGGAGCGTTTGGGAATCAGCGCCTTGGTGACCATCGGGGGAGACGGCTCCCTGACCACCAGCCAGCAACTCTTCGAGGCAGGGATCCCTGTCATTGGCGTTCCCAAGACCATCGACAATGACTTGGAAGCCACTGCCATGACGTTCGGCTTCGACTCTGCGGTGGCCTGTGTGGCGGATGCCCTCGACCGTCTCCACACTACCGCTTCCAGCCATAAGCGGGTCATGGTCATCGAAGTCATGGGCCGACATGCCGGATGGATCGCCCTCTATGGCGGCCTCGCTGGAGGCGGGGACATCATCCTCATCCCTGAAATCCCATTTGATTTCGAACGAGTCGCCCAAGCCGTCCGTGATCGCGACGCTCAAGGTTGCCTGAGCACTCTGGTGGTCGTGGCCGAAGGGGCCAAGCCCATCGATGGCAGTGAATCCTTCCACCAAGGCTCAGGAGGCGAGTACAAAATGGGAGGGATCGGTCAAATCGTCACAGAAGAAACGGCCCGCCGCACGGGCAAAGAGACCCGGACGTGCGTGCTGGGGCATCTGCAGCGCGGGGGAGCCCCCACCACCTTGGACCGGATCTTGGGCACGCGCTTCGGAGTGATGGCCGCCGAGATCGCCGAGGCGGGTCTTTTCGGCCAGATGGTCAGCTACCAGAATTACGAGGTCCGCTCGGTGCCCATAGCCGATGCGGTTCATCGGCTGCGCTTGGTGTGTCCGGAGAGCCAGATGGTACAAACGGCCCGGGCCGTGGGCATCAGCTTCGGCGACTAGCCGGGGGGGGGTGGTCCTTTTGGTCCTTTTGTATCGGCACTGAAAAGGGACCAAAGGGACTTAAGAGACCTAAAGGACTAAAAGCGCGCCGTCATTTCTAGCGGCTGCTACCCGAGTAGCCTGTCCAACGCTCCGATCACTGTGGCTACTGCCAATGATTCCAGGTCTTTGCCCGGCGCCTCGAGAACTTGCACACCCGGATTTGCCGGGGCCCAGAGCGCGGGCTCGGTTGGTCCAAACAACAGCAGGCATGGGGCACCGGCAGCCGCCGCCAGGTGAGAGATCCCGCTGTCGTGCCCCAAGAACACCTGCGCACGGCCCAGGACGGCTCCCAGGTGCGGTAAAGCCATGTCGCGGACGATCCGGACCCGGGCCCCCAAGGCTGCGGAGAGGGCATCCATCTGCGGCCCGTCCGCTTCTCCTCCTACCAGAAGCACCTGCACGGCCGGATCCCGCTCAGTGAGATGCGCCGCCACGGCTTGCCACCTCTCCACGGGCCAATTCTTGCGGGCACTTCCGCTACCGGGATGGATTGCCACAAAAGGGTTTCCTATTTGCGCCAGAAATCGCCGGGCGAAGAGCGCATCATCCGGGTTGGGATGGATGGTGGCAGCAGAGCTCTCCAGATAAAGAGCCATCTTCTGAAGCGGCCGCGCCAATTGGGCGCTGACATGCTCGCTGTCATCGATGGGCGAGTGCGCACATAAGATGTTGCGGGCGCCGGCCCGGCGCAGGTTGGCTTCGAAATAGCCGTTGGGATCGTAAAGATAACTAACGATCTGCTGGAAGCTGCTGAAGTATTCCACCAACTCCGCAGCCAGTTCGGAACGCGGATTAAAAAAACCCGCCATGGGCGCGTACTCGATGCAGCGTGTGGCATCGGCATAGAAGCGGCCCTCGGCTATGGAGACGATGTGCTTGTAGCCGAGGACCTCCAAGTGGGCCTGGGGGAAGTTTTCCCGCAGCAACTTCAAGGCTGGCAGTGTGAGGATGAAATCCCCTATGGCCCCGCCGCGGATGACCAGAATGCGACCACTCATGGACAGGCGAGCCGACAAAAAGCCCGCCCCCTCACGTCAGTGTCCTTGTTGGAGCATCCCGCCCAGGGGGCCTTGGCCCTCCCATTTCTCGGGGCGATTCCAGGGGATGGAACTGACCTGGTCGGGATTTTTCTCTTCCGTGGTAGCACAGCCACCGAGGCCAAGGAGCAGACCGGCGAGGAGAGTTGAAACTATCCGGCGAGCCATGAACGCCTAGCGTTTATCTTCGAACACCACAGTGTCGCCGGCTTGCAAGGGACGCACCATCGTGCCCTTGACCACGTCTGCAATGGACTGGGTAGGTTCGACTTTGGAGACCTTCACCTTGGCGACCTGTTCGTTGCCGCGGAGCACGATCATCTGGGCGTTGACCTTGATCCCCTGCTTGTCGCCGATGTTTAGGACCACGAAATTCCAACCCGGATCGTAGGCCGCAATTTTGCCAGTCAACCCATTACGAACAAAGCCCTGCTTGTATTCATCCACAACACGCTGGGTGGAAGTCAACCGGTCTTCGGTGTCTTTCTTCTGCTGTTCCAAAGTCGCGATGACTTGCTTACCCTCGGCAATTTCGGTGCGGGCCTTCTCGAGGTCGGAGTTGAGCAAATTGAGCTTTGCCACCATCTCCTCGGGATTGATCGTACCCAGCTTCTCCTTCATCTTGCTCAGGTCGTCGTTGACCTTGGCCAGTTCAGCCGTCTTGGTTTCGAGCTCCGTAGTGGTTTTGGCCAACTTGTCGGTCAAGTCCCCAATCTCGCTCTTCTGCTTGGCGATCTCTTTGTTCCGCTCCTCAATGGTTGCCAAAGCCTGAGCCAGATTGTCCTGGGTCTCTTTGAGCTCCTGTTGGGTTTTCTTAAGCGTGGCCTTGGTCTGCGCCAAATCTTCCTTGGTACTCTTCAGATCGCCTTGAAGGGCATCGGTCTTTTTTCGCGTCTCCACGCCCAACCATCCTGTGCCGATGATGATCGCGATTGTAAGTCCAAGCAGAATTTTGGCGTATTTGGCCATAGAATGGTAAAAAAAGGGGGGTATGCGACTGCTTGCGAGTAATCGCGTGGCGCACTTTAAAGCCGCGAACTTTGGGCATTGCAAGTGGTTTGTCTGAACTTTGGCACAAAACATTTGTCATTCCCCAAAGCGCGTACATATTTCTTCTTCCCGCCAGGGACTACGGATTGGAAGCTTACGAACCCCGCCAGGACCGGAAGGTAGCAACGGCAGTCTGACTTCCCTTGTCGTAGCTCTCTGGCGGGCTTTCTCATTTCGAGGCTCGATGACGACAGTCTTCGCTGGGTCCGCAGATATTTCAGAGCTGTCCGTAGTGCATGGTACAGACGAGTTCGCTCGGGCTAATCCGCACAATGCTTCGAGCTGTCCGCACGTGCATAGGCCAATCCGCCAGGCCGGAAGCGTCAACTGCCCCGAGCGCGAACTGTCCCGCGCGAGCACGAGCCCCACCCGGGGGGGTAAAGGAAATTAGCTCCGGGTTCAAACCCGGGGTGTGGCGCCACAGGCGCTAACTTGG
>JAYVTN010000239.1:0-6308 GCA_043788785.1 Spartobacteria bacterium
CAGCTACGATTCGCAGGGGATTGTGGTTGTGGGGATTGGGGGCTACGTTCCGTCGCAGCTACAACTCCCGCCAGTCCTGTGAAAAGCCCCGCGCAAATTGGGCGCCCCTTCAGGGCTTTGCCGTCTGTGACATAGAATCCCAGGGCGTTGCCCCGGGCTGAGGCTAGCAATGCCCCTTCGGGGCGACGGGCCTACGGCCGGAATGCCCCCTCGGGGCGAGGGGCCTACGGCCGGAATGCCCCCTTCGGGGCGACGGGCCTACGGCCGGAATGCCCCCTTCGGGGCGACGGGCCTACGGCCGGAATGCCCCTTCGGGGCGACGGGCCTACGGCCGAATGCCCACCCGCCAACGGCCCGTCTCGAAGGCCAACGGCCTGATCTATCCCCAGCCCAGGGCAACGCCCGGGGTTGCGTATTCACCGACGGCGAAGCCCTGCCAGGGCGGCCTAATCTCAGTCCCGGGGGGGGTAGCGCTTATGGGGCGTTGCCCTGGGCTGGGGCTAGGGATGCCCCTTTGGGGCGACCCGAGCCATTGGCCGGGAGAATTCCCGGCGGGCTTGTGGGGCATCGGGGGGAGCTCCCAGGGGGTCGCGCTTCGGTCTTCAACCGCCAAAGGAATGAGGGGGATGCCAAAGGGGACGCCAAAGTGTCTGGCACGAATGGCGCTCAGTTGAGCGCGTTTACAGAAGAGGTGCCCGGCGCATATCGTCCCAAAAGTGGCTTAACTTGGTGCTATCCGGCACAGGGGGTTTATCTGGTTCTCTCCGTCCCTTTGAGCCTTGTGAGTTTCCCAACCGGTAAATGGGCGCTGCCTTTTGCGGACCTTTTAGTGCAAGGCAGGGGCTAGAAGTCCTATCCCCAGAGGCGGGCTAGGCCTTCAAGGCACGGTGGTAAACCGATTCGTAAAGTAGGGCCGCTTTTGACCACGAAAAGTCTGTGGCCATGGCCCGTTGCATCAAAACCTGCCACTTGGCGGGATTGGCGAAGAGTTGTTTGGCACGCACGATGGCGCTGTAGAAAGCCTCTGGTTGATACTCGAAGAAGAGGAAGCCGGTGCCAGAATCGCTGGTCGGATCGTAATCCTGGACGATCTGGTGGAGGCCGCCCACGGCGCGCGCGACCGGGAGGGTTCCATATTTCTGGCCGTACATGGCGGTAAGCCCGCACGGTTCGAAATGGGAAGGGATCAGGCTGATATCGGAGCCCGCTTCGATCCGATGGGCAAGCCGATCATCCTGGGCCCGGACAAAGACGAACCGGCCGGCATGCTGCTTACTGGCAATCAGGAGTTCGCGCTCATAGCCCACGTCGCCTTCCCCGAGGATCACCAAACGCACATCATCGGCCAGCAGGCGGTCTAAAATGGGGAGCAGGATGTCGATGCCCTTTTGTTCGGCTAACCGGCTGAGGATCGAGAAAATGGGTCCGCGCGGTTCGGGGTCAAGTCCGAGTTCGGCCAAGAGGGCGGTGCGGCAAGCGGCTTTGCCTGAGAGATCTTTTTGGTTGTAGCGGGCTTGTATGATGGGGTCGGTGGCTGGATCCCAGTGGGTGTAGTCGGAGCCATTGAGAATGCCCGAGACCTTCCCTGCGACGCTGCGGATGACCGGGTCCAGCCCGCATCCAAACTGGGGGGTTTGGATCTCGCGGGCATAGCGCTCACTAACCGTGGTGATCTGATCGGCAAATAAGAGGCCGCCCTTGAGCAAATTGACGTTCCCGTAGAATTCGACGCCTTTTTCCGAGAAATAGTCTCCGGGAAGATTGGTCAGGGAAAAGTCGATTCCCCAGAAACTGCCCTGGTAAGCCATGTTATGGACGGTCAAAACCGTTTTGAAGGGCAGGGAGCGTTCCTTGACCAGGACCGGGATCAGTGCGGTCTGCCAGTCATGGACGTGCAGGATTTCCGGGGGTGGGGCCATGCGCCGGGCCAATTCGAGGATGGCCTTGGAAAAGAAGACGAAGCGTTCGGCATTGTCCCCGTAGTCGCGGCTATCGGCTCCATAGAGGCCTGAGCGGTCGAAGTATTCGTCCCGGCGAACCAGGAAGATTTGGAGTCCTTCCGGGGTTTGCCCTTGGAGGATCTCGGCCTGGTAGCGTTTATTGCCTACGGAAATGTCGATGAGGACGCCGGTGGAACGCACGCCCAGGCGCGGGTCCTCGCGCAACCCGCGATAGCAGGGAATGACGATGCTGATGTCATGGCCACGTTGCTCAAGAGCCGCTGGCAACGCTTCTAAAACGTCTCCAAGCCCACCCGTACGTGCAAATGGAGTCAATTCACTGCCTGCCAAAAGGATTTTCATCGGCGCCGAAACTGGCCCTTCCGGCCCGGCGAGAGAAGGCCAAAAGTACAGGCAAGCCCCGTAGAAGGCCACTTCCCTGATGGCCTGGGGCGCAGGCAAGCGCCCCCGGGTTGGAGGATTCCTTAAGGGCTCTTGTTCAAGAAGGGCACTTTGCGCTTTTCAGTTTATAGTGCATTGCTACATTGCCGCTCCACTTTGTCCTAAGAACCGCGTCCCAACGAATGACTCTCGGTAATTTACTTTCAGTCGATCAAATCATCCCCGAGATGAATGCGACCGAAAGATGGTCGGCCATCGTGGAGCTTGTGGACCTGCTGGTGAGCCGGGACCAAATCAACCCGGCCGACCGCGATGTGGTCCTGGCCGCCCTGCGACAGCGGGAAGAAACCATGAGCACCGGGATCGGTTTCGGGATCGCTATCCCGCACGCGTCCTCCGACCGCGTTGGCCAGGTGGTTGCCGCCTTTGGCCGTTCGAGCACTGGCATCGAATTCGATTCCCTGGATAACGCCTTGGTACGGTTCATTGTTCTTTTTGTGGTTCCCAAGGACCAGTTCCAGACCCATCTGCGTACGTTGGCGGCGATTGCAAAATTCCTCAATGATCGCTCGGTGCGGGAGCGTTTGGGGACGGCGGGTTCGGCCCAGGAGATCCTTTCGATCTTCGAGAGCAAATCCTAAGCTCCCGGCCGGGCTCGCCGCAACGGAGGTTCGCCCTGGCATTTGAAGGGAACGCGCTTTGTTATGGAAACTATTCAATCCCTTTTACAGACGAGATTACGGACGGCCGTAGCCGGGCTCATCGACTTGGTTCCCCAGGTGGCACCGACCGCGGATGCCCGTTTTGGAGATTATCAGAGCAACATCGCTCTGATTGGGGCCAAACTACTCCGCGCCAATCCCCGCCAGCTCGCCCAGCAGGTTATCGACAAGCTCCAGCTCGACGATATCGCTTATCCCCCGGAAATCGCCGGAGCCGGTTTTATCAACTTCCGACTCAAAGAGGGATTCCTGGCGCGGGCATTCAAGGAACTGGTGGCCGACAAACACCTTGGGGTGCCTCGTCCGGAGCGTGCCCAAAAGATAGTGGTCGATTTCAGTTCGCCCAACGTGGCCAAGTCGATGCATGTGGGGCACATTCGCTCCACGATTCTGGGCGATACGATTGCCAGGATTGCCACATTCCTGGGCCATACGGTCGTGCGCGACAACCACATTGGGGATTGGGGCACCCAATTCGGGATGTTGCTTGTGGGCTGGAAAAGCGAGTTGAACCCGGTTGGCTTGGAGTCCGACCCGCTGGCTGAGATGGAGCGCATCTACAAGCTCATCAGCGCCCGGTGCAAGGAAGATCCAGCCACCCTGGAAGCGGCCCGGGCTGAGTTGGTTCGGCTTCAGGACGGCGACGAGGAAAACCGGGTGCTCTGGCACGAGATGATCCGGCTTTCCCAAGTCCAGTTCGATGCCATTTACGGACAGTTGGGAGTTCGCTTCGATGTCAGCTTGGGCGAAAGCTTCTATAACCCGCAATTGAAGGCAGTTGTTGAGCGATTGCGCGCCCAAGGGATCGCCCGGGAAAGCGAAGGGGCATTGTGCGTGTTTTCCGATGGGAGCGTGGCAGCCGAGCAGGATCCTTTTTTGATCAAGGATCAGGATGGATGGCGCCCAAACCCGGCTCTGGTCCAGAAAAGCGATGGAGCCGCTAATTACACGACCACGGACTTGGCCACCCTGGAGTACCGCTTGGATCAATGGGCGCCTGACCAGATTGTGTACGTCACCGACGGGCGCCAGCAGCTCCATTTCAGGCAGTTGTTCGCTGTCTTCGCGCGCTGGCACCCGCAATTGGCCAAGCAGGTGCGCTTATCCCACGTCTGGTTTGGGTCCATCCTAGGCGAGGATGGCAAGCCCTTCAAAACCCGCAGTGGGGAGACCATCCGCCTGGCGGAATTGCTCGAAGAGGCCCAAGAGCGCGCATTAAAGGTGCTCACTGAGAAAAATCCGGACCTGCCTGAAGCGGAACGGCGCGAAATTGCCCGTGTGATCGGCTTGGGGGCCGTCAAATATGCGGATTTGGTGCCCAACCGGCAGAGTGACTACGTGTTTTCCTGGGATAAGATGCTCAGTTTCCAAGGCAACACCGCCCCATATCTTCAGAATGCATACGTGCGGATCCGGTCAATTTTCCGGAAAGCGGCCATCGAGGGAGCAGTGGTTGGCGGAGAGGTGGCATTAAGGGAACCCGCGGAACTGGTATTGACGAAGAAGCTTCTACAGTTTGGGGAAGTGCTGCCGCAAATTTTGGAGGAGTACCGTCCGAACCTCTTGGCCAATTATCTCTATGAGCTGGCCGATATCTATCACGGCTTCTACGAAGCATGCCCGGTGCTGAAGTCCGAAGGGAGCGTCAAGGCGACCCGCTTATTGTTGTGCGAACAGACTTCCCGTGTGTTGCGCGAGGGCTTGGCGCTTTTGGGGATCGAAGTGCCGGAGCGCATGTAGAGGGCCTCCCCCCGTCCCCGCCAGAGGACGCCCTATCCGCGAACGTAGGGATTACTCTGGCGCTCGATTCCAATGGTCGTCGCCGGCCCGTGGCCCGGCAACACTTTGATGTCGTCGCCCAAGGGGTAAAGTTTGCGCAGGATCCCCCCAAAGAGCAGGTCCATGTCACCACCAGGCAAGTCCCAGCGACCGACGCCTCCGGCAAATAGCACATCGCCGCCGATCAGCATTCCGGATTCTTTAGCCAAGAAACAGAGGCTGCCCGGGCAATGACCCGGGACCTCGAGGACTTGGAAGTCGATTCCTTCGAAAACCGAAGATCCGCTTTCGTGGATTAGAAATCCGTTTTCGACGGAATCGATTTCCCATCCAAAGCCGAGACGTTTGAAAAAGAGCGGATCGGTGACCATGGGATGGGTTTCCGGGTGATAGCCCACTGAGCAGCCGTGCTCGCGCTGAATGCGGGCGGCATCGGCGACATGATCAATATGGCCGTGGGTGAGGAGAAGGGTTTTTACCTTGTGGCCACGGGAGCTAAGCCATTGGGCACAATCCTGGGGGGCGTCAAAAAGCAGGCCGGATTCCGGTGCAAAGAAGCAGTTGGTGTCAAAAATGCCGCCGGTGAAGGTGTCTAGATGCATGGCCAGGGGGCGAATTAACTCGGGGTGGGCCCGGGTTGTCCACAGATTACCGGTTTTGGAATATTTGAACGGAGTATTGCTCCGGTTGTCTGTGGTGGGAGCGCAGATCTGGGGGTGGCCGCCGCAAGCAGGCACGTGAGTCCGGGCAGAAGAGTCCGGGCAGAAGAGTCCGGGCAGAAGTTGGCCGTCAACTCGGATTTGCGCTTTAGAGAAACCCTGTCACGGTGGTTGAGTTCACGCCTTTTTTATTCATGAAGCCTATTCGTTTACTATTCGGGTCCGCAGTGGCACTATTTGTTGTCGCCCTGGTGAGTATTGCCGCCGCCGAGCCTGATCCGGGCCAAATCGAGATCGCCGTAGGTCGACTGCTCGAGCAGGGCCACTACAGCCGCAAGAAACTCGATGACAAGGTCTCCCAGCTTCTTCTCAAGAATTACCTGGAGGCGCTCGACTACAATCACCTTTTCTTTGTCCAGAAAGACGTGGACGGTTTTACCGCCAAGTACGGCACCACACTGGATGACGATATCCTGCTGGGCAATCCGGCTTCGGCTTATGCGATTTACGATCTGTTCAAGAAACGCACCGAGGAGCGTGTGGTCAAAGTAAAGGAGCTCCTCAAGTCGGATTACAAATTTGCCTCCAGCGAGGTGGTCGAGATCAACCGCCAGAAGTCGGTGTGGCCCAAGGACGAAGCGGAGGCGGACCGGATTTGGCGCAAGCGGGTTGAAGGGGAGTTGCTGCAGGAGACCCTCAACAAGCACAAGCTGGATCCTCCCGCCAAGATATTGGCCAAGCGTTACGACCAGATGCAACGCAACCTGCGCGAGCAGACCAAGGATGACGTTATCAAGATTTTCCTG
>JAYVTN010000240.1:0-12729 GCA_043788785.1 Spartobacteria bacterium
CTCCACAAACTCGTCCTTGAACCGGGATGTCCGTATTGGGAGGTAATCGCCCCAGAACTGCGCGATATTCGGACTCTCGATCAGGAAATAATAGAGGTAGATGGGCACGATCACCATACTGAGGAAAAAGCCAAACACGCCCAAAAACCCGCCCACGCTGTTACGCACCACGTTCCAGGCGTTCTTGAGCACCGTGGGCAGGACCGTTCCCACCCATTTTCCCGATGTGAGTTGCTGGAAGCTGACAGTCGGATCCGATTCGGGCCCCTCCACGGAAGCTGCAGGCCCTGTGCCCGGGGTATTCGCGGAATTACTAGCCGTGCCAGGCACCACGCTGCCCGCCGGAGCCGCGACACCCGTTGTCCCGAGCTTCGCCGGCGTCGAAGTATTCTCGGCACCCGAAGGCCCCTCCGTCCCCGCCACCTCACCGCCCCCCGAAAGATCCGGCAAGATCTGGATATTGTACTTCCGGCGAATGTCCTTGGCGAAATCAGCCACGATCTTGCCTGCGTCCTGGGTAAACTTCGGCAGTTTACCTACAAACTGGACACTCTGGGTCGAAAGCGTGGGCAAAACCCAAACCAAAATTCCCGCAAAGAGCAGGGAGACCATCGCAAAGACGCAGAGCACAGCGCGTTGACGCGAGTGGCCCCATCTCACCAACCGTGCGACTACGGGGTTGAGCAGATACGCCATGACCCCCGCCACTGCGAAAGGGATCAGGATGGGCTGCAGAAAGCGCAGGACATAGGAGCATAGCCACACCAGGCCCACCGCGATCCCACCGATAGCGACCACCGAAAGCGCCGATAACGCCCCCCACATAGTTTTCTTCTGCCAAGGCGTGGGAAACTCGCTCATATCTACTTTCCTAAACTCAAAAGGCAGAAGTGGGAAGAGCGGGAAGGAAGGATTAAGAGCATTGCTTGCGCAGTGCCTTGGATCCTTCGCCCCCGTCCCTCCTCATCCTCGTCCTTACATATGGGCGATGATGTTGGTCCCGAACTCCGAGCACTTGACCTCGGTAGCCCCTTCCATTTGACGGGCAAAGTCGTAAGTCACCCGTTTGCTGCCAATGGCGCCATTGAGGCCTTTGATGATGAGATCGGCAGCTTCGTCCCAGCCCATGTAGCGCAGCATCATTTCGCCGCTGAGCACCACCGAACCCGGATTGACCACGTCTTTGCCTGCATATTTGGGGGCCGTGCCATGGGTGGCCTCGAAAATCGCATGGCCGGTCACGTAATTGATGTTGCCCCCGGGTGCGATCCCGATCCCGCCCACCTGCGCAGCCAGCGCATCCGAAAGGTAATCTCCATTGAGATTAAGCGTGGCGATGACCTCGAAATCCGTAGGCCGTGTGAGCACCTGCTGCAGGGTGATATCGGCAATCGAATCCTTGATCAACACCCGGCCTTGGGCCAAAGCGGCCGCCTGTTCGTCGTTGGCAACGGCTTCCCCTTTTTCCTTCTTGGTCCGTTCCCATTGGGCCCACGTGTAAACCTGCTCCCCGAAAATGCGCTCGGCGGCACCGTAGGCCCAGTCGCGGAAGGCGCCTTCGGTGAACTTCATGATGTTCCCCTTGTGGACAATCGTCACCGATTTGCGCTTCTGGGCAATGGCGTACTCGATTGCCGACTTGATCAACCGGATGGTGCCCACCTGGGAGACAGGCTTAATTCCGATACCCACGCAAACCGGAATCCCGCCGGCCGTGTTGTGCGTCGGCGAGGCTTGGCCCATGTATTCGGCGATCGCTTCACTGGTCCCGAACCGGATTTTGCTGAAGTCCTTCGGGAATTCCTTGGCTATGAAGTCCAGGACTTTGGCCGACTCCGGGGAGCCACCCGCGAATTCGATTCCGGCGTAAATGTCTTCGGTGTTCTCGCGGAAGATGACCATGTCCACCAGTTCCGGGCGCTTCACGGGGGAGGGAACGCCAATGAAGTACTGGACCGGACGCAAGCACACGTAAAGGTCGAGCATCTGGCGCAGAGCCACGTTGAGCGAACGAATCCCGCCGCCGACGGGCGTGGTGAGCGGTCCCTTGATCCCCACCAAATATTCACGGAATGCATCCACGGTGTCCTCGGGCAACCAGTTATCGAATTTGTTCTTGGCCGTTTCCCCAGCAAACACCTCAAACCACGCGATCTTACGACTCCCTCCATAGGCCTGCTCGACGGCGGCATCGATGACCCTCACGCTTGCAGCCCAAATATCCGGGCCGGTTCCATCCCCACGGATGAACGGCACGATGGGGTTATTGGGCACACTGAGGTGACCTTTGGAAATCGAGATTTTCTCGCCGGGAGGAGGGGTGCAGGTGGTGTAGGCCATAGAGTGGAATCCGTTATTAAAACAAACCGATGTCGCACGGTCTAGTCCGGCGTTCGATCCGACGCAAATAGGGCCCATACTCCTGTACGGGGCCTATTGAGTAAACTTTTCCCGGCTTTGCGGGCGTTGCCTGGGCCGCTTCAGGCCGCTTTGGCGCGTTCCCCTCGCCCGAGCCTCAAACAAATCAAGATGACACGATCACAGGATCACCGGATCGGAGCCCCGTGTGAGTATAACCAACTTGCCCGCCCGGGCTAACTCGCCCCGGCCGGCTCCTCTTTGTGCGGCTCGGGCACCGAGAAGGTCAGCTTGCCGTCCTTTAGGATGACAGTAGCATGGTCGCCCGCCTTGATCGTGCCGCGAAGCATCTCTTCGGCCATCGGATCTTCCAGATAACGTTCCACCGCACGGCGCATCGGACGCGCCCCGTATTGGGGATCGTAACCCTTCTCAATGAGGAATTCCTTGGCTGCCTGTTCGAGAACCAGGTGGATATCCTTGCCCTTGACGCGGTCGACCACCTTCTTGATCTCCAGGTCCACAATGGTCAGCAACTCCGGCTTGCCCAATGTGTGGAAGACGATCAAGTCATCCAACCGGTTCACAAACTCCGGTTTGAGGACCCGCTTGGCTTCTTCCAGGATCTTGTCCTTCATCACGTCATAAGCTTGCTCGTCCTTGGCCAAGGCCGCGAACCCCATCACGCTGGACTTCTTGATCAGCTCGGCCCCGATATTGGAGGTCAAGATGATGATCGTGTTCCGGAAGTCCACCTTCCGACCCAGCGAATCGGTTACCTTGCCCTCTTCGAGGATCTGGAGGAGCAAATGCATCACATCGGGATGCGCTTTCTCGATCTCATCGAAGAGCACCACCGAATACGGACGCCGACGCACGGCCTCGCTGAGTTGACCACCCTCCTCGTACCCCACATATCCGGGAGGCGACCCGATCAATCGGGATGCGGTGAATTTCTCCATGTACTCGGACATGTCGATCTGGATAAGCGCATCGCGATCCCCGAACATGAACTCGGCCAAAGTCTGCGCCAGGAATGTCTTACCAACCCCGGTGGGCCCCAGGAAGATGAAGGAGCCAATCGGCCGCCGGGGATCCTTCAAGTCTGCGCGTGAACGCCGCAACGCCTTGGAAATCGCCACCACCGCCTCGGTTTGACCGATCACCTTGTTTTTGAGCTCATCCTCCATCCGCAGCAATTTCTGGGTTTCCGCCTGCTCCATCCGCTGGAGCGGCACCCCCGTCCACTTGCTGACGATGTGCATCATGTCGTCCTCACTGACGATCACCTCGCGCTCTTCACGCTGTTCGCGCCATTCAGTCAAGATCCGCTCGAGTTTCTCCTTGGTTTGCTTCTCGGTATCCCTCAACGCAGCGGCCTTTTCAAAATCCTGCGCCTTGATCGCCGCTTCCTTCTGGCTGCGGATTTCCTCGATCTCCTGCTCGATATGTTTGACGTCCGGGGGACGGGTCATGGATCCGATCCGGGCACGCGCACCCGCCTCGTCCATCACGTCAATGGCCTTATCAGGTAAAAACCGGCCGGTCAGATAACGGTCGCTGAGCTTGGCGGCGCACTCGAGGGCTTCATCGGTAAAGCGGGCTTTGTGATGGGCTTCGTACTTGGAGCGAAGACCTTTGAGGATAAGGATGGTTTCTTCAACGCTCGGAGCCTCAACTTTGACCTGCTGGAAACGGCGCTCCAAGGCCGCATCCTTCTCGATGTACTTGCGGTACTCGTTGAGGGTCGTTGCACCCACGCATTGCATTTCGCCCCGGCTCAGAGCCGGTTTGATGATATTGGAAGCGTCCATGGCGCCTTCGGCGCTGCCGGCTCCGACGATCGTGTGCAATTCGTCAATGAAGAGAATGACATTCTTGGTGCGCCGGATCTCGTCCATGACGGCCTTGATGCGTTCCTCGAACTGGCCGCGGTATTTGGTGCCCGCCACCATAAGGGCCAGATCCAAGGTGATCACCTTCTTGTCCCGGAGCAATTCGGGGACGTTGCCATTGGCAATCTCCTGGGCCAACCCCTCCACGATAGCCGTCTTACCTACCCCGGCTTCCCCAATCAGCACCGGGTTGTTCTTGGTCCGCCGGCAGAGCACCTGGATGACGCGCTCAATCTCATTCTGGCGCCCGATGACTGGATCAATCTCGTTTTTCTTGGCCAATTCCGTCAAGTCACGCCCGAACGCCTTCAGGGCCGGGGTCTTAACGTCTTTTTTGCCACCAATCCCACCCATACCGCCGGATTCCTGCTGGGGCTCCTGTTCGGCCTCCGGCGGCGTGAAATTGGGGTCCAGTTCCTTGAGGATCTCATTGCGGGTGCGCTCGATATCCACTTCCAGGTTCTTGAGAACCCGCGCGGCGACCCCTTCGCCCTCACGCAAAAGCCCCAACAAGATGTGTTCAGTTCCCACGTACGAGTGGTTGAGCGACTTGGCTTCCTTGCCCGCCAAGGCCAATACCTTCTTCACACGAGGCGTGTAGGGGATATTTCCCACCATCTTGGTTTCCGGGCCGCTACCGACCTGCTTTTCCACCTCCATCCGCACCGTCTCCAGATCCAACCCCATTTTCTGCAGAACGTTAACAGCCACTCCTTGGCCCAACTTGATCAAGCCAAGTAGCAAGTGCTCGGTCCCCACGTAGTTGTGGTTGAATCGGTCGGCTTCCTTCCGTGCCAGAGCCAGTACCTGTTGTGCGCGTGGTGTGAAGTTGTTCATCATTTTGTCTCGGGTGGCTCCGGAAACTCCGAACAGTACAGGGGTGCTGTTTCGTTTTCCCGGAACGCATCTCAACTTTGCGCGAATAGGATGGGTGCGCAAGGACACTCGAAGCGTTTCGGCCCACTTTTTCGCCCTTAACCGCCTAAACCGCCTGTTTTTGGTGGCATCGCCGATTTCGGAGCGCCCCAAAACAGCCGTCGCCTCCTGCGGACCGCCTCACGCAACGTGCCAAAGGCACAGGGGAGATGCTCAGGCGCAGAAGGGGGGAAGAGATCCTTTCCAATATTCGCCTGTCTGCTTCTAGCCAGCCCACCCCTCGGGCGGTTCCCGGCTCAGCTCTCGGGCACCGGCATTCTCGCCGCTCCGGAATCAGGTTTGGGAAACTTGGAGAGCTTCTCGCGGATGATGGCCGCACGCAGGTAATCGCGCTCCTCAGCCGCCAATTTCTGCTGGGAACCCTTTTGGAGATGGGCGGGCTGGGTCTCAATGAACAAAGCATCCACTGGATGCCGACACTCCTCCGGGAAAAAATTGAGGTCGATTCCCAGTTTGATGAAGCTCAGCAGGTTTAGGGCTTCCTTGGAACTCATCGAATGAGCGTGCAAGAGAATGCCGTATCCGCGCCCGACGTGGTCGAGCAAAGTGTTGGGTTTTTTCTGAAGCAAAACCAACCGCGCGTTCTGTTCGTGCTCGATGATCTGTTCGATCACCTTGTGCAAGCGGTTGATGATGTCCTCCTCCTTTTCCCCTAGGGTGATCTGGTTGGAAACCTGGAAAAGGTTGCCCAAGGCTTCGGTGCCTTCCCCGTATAAACCGCGAACGGCCAACCCGATCTTATTGACGGCCTGGATAACCTGGTTGATCTGCTCGCTAAGGACCAGCGCGGGCAGATGAACCATCGCCGATGCCCGCATCCCGGTGCCCACATTGGTAGGGCAGGCTGTCAGGTAGCCCAGCTCTCCGTGAAAGGCAAAATCCAGACGCTCTTCCAGGGCGGAATCCACCTTGTCGATCATCTTGAAAGCGTTGCGCAGTTGCAGCCCGGACCGGATCGCCTGCATCCGCAAGTGGTCTTCCTCGTTGATCATGATCGAAAGCGTCTGCTTGCGGTTCATCACCACTGCGGACCCCACCCCCTTGGCCGCATGCTCACGCGAAACCAGATGGCGTTCTACGAGCACCTGCTTTTCCAGCGCCGTTAAGTCCTGGGAATAGACCGAATAAGCCTCCGCCATCTCCCCCAATTCCTCGACCCGCGGCTTGATCACTTCCAAAATCTGCATTCGCTCGGCCTTCTTGGCCCAGCCCGGGAACGCATGGCTCTTGATGTTCCGGGCCAGTCGCACACGGCTACTGACGACAATCTGGGAATGCGGCCCGTCGCCCCGGAGCCACTCCCCGGAGTTGGTTAAGATGTTGTGGATGGGCATGGTGGGATTCAGGCCAGCAGCTCCAAATGCCGGATCTGGTCGCGCAGTTTAGCCGCTGACTCATAATCTTCCTCAGCCACGGCCCGACGCAAGTCCCGCTGTAGATTCTTGAGCTGGGCCTCCAGTTCGAGTTGCCGGGCGAGACGGGCCGGCTTCTTGCCGACATGCAGGATCCCCTTGTGCATTCCCTTGAGCAAACCCTCCAAGCCTTCGGCGAAGGTCTCGTAGCACCGGCTGCACCCCAGCCGTCCGGTTTTCTTGAAATCGGCTTGGCTGAAGCCGCACACCGGACAGCGCTGGCTGCTTCCCCCACGCTCGATCTCTTGGGCGGCGCCCAGGCCCAAGAGCAAATCCGCCAAGGCAAACCCCGTCGGGTCGGTGACCCCCTTCTCCTTGGAGCAGGTTTCACAGAGGTTCACCTTCTGCATTTTTCCGTCAACGATTTGCGTCAGGAAAACAGTGGCCTGGTTTTGCTTGCAGACGTCGCAATTCATGGGTTCCCGTGTGGCCTTCCCCAACTCGCGTTCTCCCGGAACCGGAATCACGAACCGCCAAGGAAGCTCACACTTGTTAAGTGTAGATCGGTGTCCCGGTCGTGCGAGTCAACTCGCGGAAGCGGGCAATTATCTTTCCAGTCAGGCTCCCGGGTTTCCCGTCCCCGATGACCCGGGTATCAAGACGGATGGCGGCAATGACCTCGGCGGCGGTGCCTGTTAGGAAGCATTCGTCGGCGGTATAGACATCGTACCGGGTCATATTGGCTTCCCGGATCGGGATGGCCAACTCCTTGCAGAGATCGAAAACGATCTGGCGGGTTATACCCCGTAAAGCGCCTGCCGAGATCGGAGGCGTGGTGACCTCCCCCTGCTTGATGACGAAAATATTGTCTCCCGTGCACTCGGCCACATAGCCCTCCTCATTGAGCATGAGCCCCTCATCCGCCCCGGCATGGGTGGCTTCGATCTTGGCCATGATGTTGTTGAGGTAATTGAGGCTCTTAACCGCCGGGCTCAAGGCCGCAGGCGAACACCGCCGGGTCGAGCACGTGACCATCTCCATGCCCACCGCGTATTTCTCCGGCGGATAGAGCTGGATGGTCGAGGCGATGACGATCACCGAAGCCTTCTTGCACCGCTCCGGACTCAACCCCAGGTTGCCCACACCCCGCGTCACCAATACCCGCAAGTACCCGTCCGTGAGCTCATTGCGACGGATCGTCTCCAACGTGGCCGCTTCCAGCTCGGCCATACTCATCGGGATCGTCAGGCAGAGAGCCTTCGCCGAATCCCAGAGCCGCCCCAGATGTTCGTCAAACTTGAAAACCCGCCCATTGTAAAAGCGGATCCCCTCGAAGATGCCGTCACCATAAAGCAAGCCATGGTCGAATACGGAAACCTTGGCGTCCGCTTCCGGGTAAAAGATGCCGTCGATGTAAATCTGGAGACTCTTCATGCGTGTAAGGCCAAATTGCTACAGGATAGGCGTTTCAGGCAACCAGTAATCCATCGCGGATCTCCAGACGCCGGTCCCCACGGAGGGCCAAACCCGCATCGTGGGTGACCACCACCAGCGTTTTGCCGCCTTCGCGCACCAATCCCAGAAGCAATTCCACAATGCCCTGGCCTGTCTTGGAATCCAGATTGCCCGTGGGCTCATCCGCGAAAATGATGCTCGGGTCATTAACCAGAGCCCGCGCAATGGCCACTCGCTGTTGTTCGCCCCCGGAGAGTTCGGGCGGCAAATGCTGAAGCCGGTCCTTGAGTCCAACCCGGTGGAGCGCCTCTTCGGCCTGTTGGCGGCCCCCGCTGCCCCCGATCATGGTCGGCAGAAGGACATTTTCCAGAGCGGTAAGCTCTGGCAACAGGAAGTAGCCTTGGAAAACAAATCCGATCCGTTCATTGCGCAGCCGCGCATCCACCGACTCGCTTCCACTATAAAGGTGGCTGCCTTCGAAGGTCACCGAACCCGACTCTGGCCTTTCCAAGCCAGCCAACGTGTAGAGGAGGGTCGTCTTGCCGGCCCCCGAGGCGCCACACAGGAAAACGGCCTCGCCCCGGTGCACCTCCACGCTGATGCCCCGGAGGACCTCAATGGTCCGCGAAGCAAGCCGGAAAGAGCGCCGCAGATCCCGCGCGACCAATTGGGGGGTAAGGTTGGTGTCCATCGGTTAATTAGCCAGTTTGCCTACAAGCACTGCCAGGTTTCTACCCAAATCCAAGACTTGGGCCTGCTTGCGGGCGTCCTTCAGGCTGCCATCCTCGCCAAAAGCCCCCGGAGCGCCCGGAATTGCTATCTGGTCGGCCAACACCAACACCCCAACATTTCCCAGGATCGCCCGGAGATGGACCAACCCGCGTAGACCGCCCAATCCGCCGGGGGAGGCACTGCAGATCGCGGCGACCTTGCCGCGGAAACATTCCAGTGCGGGCTCATCCCCGCGCTCGGCACGGGAGGCCCAATCGATACTGTTCTTCAGCAGACCGCTGATCGAGCTGTTGTACTCCGGGGAAGCAATTAGGAAGCCTTGGTGTTCGCGCATGAGCGCCTTGAGCTTGCGGCCGGCCTCCGGCACGCCTTCGGATTGCTCCAGATCCTCGTCATACAGCGGCATCCGAAAATCCCTTAGGTCAATAACCGTGACTTCGGCCCCCGCGGACGAAGCCCCCGCAGCCGCGATCTTCACCAGCTGTTTGTTGTAGGATCCAGTGCGTGAGCTACCGGCAAATGCGAGAATTTTCAGCGTACCCATTGCCCATAGATCAACCGGGGGCCCCTTCGAGGTAAAGACCGGAAACGCACCCGGGCGCGAATGTGCCTTTGCGCTTAATGGGCCTCATTCCCCCTGATATGGAGCTTCGTCCTGGTGCGGCCCTTCGCCCTGGTGTGGGGCTCAGTCCCGCATCCCGCGGTAGAACATCAATATCGAGATCCCCATCCCGATCCCGATGATCATCTGCCGCAGTCGCTTTTGGGTGATCCGCTGCGAATAATGTGCGCCCAGGAAGTACCCGACCAGCGCCCCGCCCGTCATGACTCCTGCCTTGGGCCAATCGATAAGGCCGCTCACCACAAACCACACGGCCGCCACACAGTTGATCAGTGAGCCTAGCACATTTTTGAGTGCATTGGTCTGGTGGATATCCCGGAGCCCTAGAAACCCGAGCGACGCCAACATCAAAATGCCGATCCCGGCCCCGAAAAACCCCCCGTAAACCGAAACGGCGAACTGGAAGGCCATCGCCAGTCCCAGGGTCCTTTTCCCTGCGGATTCGCTGCTCTTTTCCCGGGCAAACCTGGCAAAGGCGCTTTGACCCATGAACACCAGGGTCGCAAAGAGAATCAGGAAAGGAACCAGACGCGAGAAAACGCCTTCGCTGGTGCGGGTGAGCAGGAAACTGCCGATCCAGCCGCCTGCCAAGCTCACCGGAACAAAACGCACCAACCATGGGCCTACCAAGCCGATCTGATGACGGAACCCGTAAAGGCTTCCCCCGGTGCCAAGGACCAAGGCCAGCGTGCTCGTGGCATTCGCAACGATGGAATTGGTGCCAAAAAACAAGAGGGTCGGGAAGGTCAGCAAGGTGCCCCCTCCGGCGATCGCGTTGATCATCCCAGCGCCTGCCCCCGCCGCGCTCAAGGCAAGCATTTCAGCAATGGACATGGGACCCGGCTTTCATTGGGAGCCAGAGCCTATGAGCCCCCCGCTCCAGAGCGCAACCGGCAATACGGCAATTCCAGCGGCCCCGCCGTCTCCGATTTGTCAGGTGAATTTGTCGGGTGACAAGGGTACAGCCTTCGGTTTATCGTCCCGCATGTTCAGTCGTTCACGGATACCGGCCAATGCATTGGCTTTCTTGTGTTTATCGGCTCTTCCGATATCCGCACTTGCCCAAGAAACTGTGCCCGTGCCCGAACCTCTGTCGGCCGACCAACTCGCTTCAGCGGCCCGCACGGACAGTCTTTCGGTTCCAACCCCGGGCGAACTGACTGCTGCCCTGCGGAAAATCGGTTCCTTGGATTGGAGCTCAAAATTCCGGCCCCCGACGGCCACCAATTTCAGGAGTAGGGCGCAAATGGCACTGAACCTCGGTGGCCTGATCGCGGACGGGTACATCGCTGTGGAGGCCGAGGACGCCCAGCAGGTCAAAAATATCGGACGCGACATCGTGGCGCTAGCCAAACCGCTGGGAGTTCAGCAGGAGATCATCAATCGGGGCAAGAGCCTGACCGACTTCGCCACTGAGGGCAAATGGGACGTTCTCAAGGAAGAACTGGAGGCCACCCAGAACGAAACCAAGCTGGCGATGGCCGAGAACAAGGACACCGACCTCATCATTCTGGTCACCGTGGGCGGATGGCTGCGCGCGACCGAGGTCATTTCCAGCTATCTCGCCGAACACTACACTGCCGGGGGGGCCAAACTCTTGCGCCAGCCCGCGATTGTCCATTTCCTGAGCCAACAACTCGATCTGCTCCCGGAGAAGATGCGCGGCGAAGCCGTTGTCAAAAAAACCCGTGCCAAATTAACTGAAATCGAGTCGGTCGTGAACTTTCCCAAAGACACGCCGCCCGATCTGCAATCCGTGCAAAAACTCAATGCCTTGGTTGGCGAGTTGGTGCAGTATATCTCGCGCAAAGAGCCCAAATAAGTCCATGAAGCGCCTGATCCCGATTCTTTCCTGCGCAGCCGGTCTGTTCCTTTGCGCCCCAGCCCGCGCCACGGACGCCGAAATTGCCGCCCACAAGTCCGCATTAGCGGTGGCGGGTGCCTTTTCCAACGATGGATTCAAACTGCGGGACGGCCGGTGGACCGGCCAGTTGCAACCCGGCAAGCCGGGGATCATCCAAGTCAACCTGTATGCAGGAAATGCCTACTGGTTCACACTGGCGGTCTCCGGGGGTGACTCCAAACTGGCGCTCACCATCTACGATGAAACCGGCAAGGCGATGACGGCCGATCATTATCAGGACGACGCGAAAAGTGCTGCGGGATTTTCCCCACAGACCAGCGGCCCGTATTATTTGAAACTGGACCAGATCACCGGGGCGCCGACGGCGTTTTGCCTGATCTATTCGTATAAATAGCTGCCATGTTCGAGTCGCACACCACACAGAAGCTCAGTGGCTCCGGGGTCAATCAATTCTCGGTGTTCATGCCCAACAAGGTTGGGGCCTTGTTGGATGTGGTCCGCCTGCTCAACGAGCAACACGTCGAAGTGCTGGCCATCAATGTCCAGGATTCCGCAGACTCCGCCATCGTGCGGATCGTAGTTAGCGATCCTGAAAGCGTGCGTCGACTTTTCCATCGGGAAGACATCCCCTTTTCGGTATGCGAACTCTGCGTGGTTGAACTCAAGGAAGCCACCGAATTGGGCAAGCTCCTTGCCGCATTGCTCCAGGCCGAGGTCAACATCTTCGGCAGCTACGCGCTTTTGATGCGGCCCCGGGGCCGCACGGCCCTTGCTCTCCACGTGGAAGACAACGAGTGCGCCATGGCAGTCTTGGCCAGCACCGGGTTTATTATCCTCACGCAGGCCGATATTTCCCGCTAAGTCCGACCAGTCCGACCAGTCCGACCAGTCCGCTGCGTGCTTACAGCGTCGCCTGCAAGGGCTCCTCTTGAACCACCACGGGAGTTCCCACCTCGGCATTCCGGAAAAAATGCTCGGCCATCGTTCGTGGCAACCGGATGCATCCATGTGAAGCCCTATGCCCGGGCAGACGGCCGGCATGCAGGCCGTAACCGGCCGCAAACCGTAGGAAAAATGGCATGGACGCTCCTGCGAAGACCAATCCCTCGGGGGGGGGTTCCTTGGAAATGTCCACGTTGGTTTTGAGGACCTCTCCATCTAGGGAAACGAAATCTCCGTACAAGGTGGAAACGTGTTTTTCATCCTTCTGGATGACCCGGTAAACCCCCGCAGGCGTATCAAATCCTTTGCGTCCGCTTGAAACGGGCGTTTCACCCACCAACTTGTGGTCGCGGAAGAAGTAGGCGCGTTGTTCCCCCAGGGCCACCACGATTTTGGATGGGCCATGGGCGCCTTCGCCGTTCCAGAATGTCACATGCGGCTTAGCCGGCAACACAGGCCCGGGTTTTGGAGCAGGCGCCGCACAGCCTGCAAGGAATCCTGCAAGGAACACTGCGAGAAGGCTTGTGAGGGTAAAAGGGGCTACTTTCATTGAGAGGTGGGATCCTATCAGGC
>JAYVTN010000241.1:0-4809 GCA_043788785.1 Spartobacteria bacterium
GTGGAAGAGGCTATCGGGCTCAGCCCCGACGGGACAAAGGCGCTTTTAAAAGCGGGAATCTTGGAAGGAGTTTCAGGCGAGTGGATTTCGCGGTACTTGGTTGTAGACTTGAACGGCCAGCGGACAGTGGTTGCAGATACCCATGGAATCGCGCCTGCCCAGATCAACAATGAGGGATTTTTGGCCGGCATCAGTTCAGCAGGTAGCCATTTCCAAGCCAATCTCCTCCTGCCCGTGGAGTTAGTCGATACCAAGGACGGGGTCCTGGACGATACGGCTCCAGCGGGAACTGCGATTACCGATTCCACCCGCGACGTGCAGATCCAGTCCAAAAAAACGGCGAACGATCAGAACCCAAAGAGTATTGCCTGGATCGAGCCTCATGGTCAAAGGACCGGAGTAGATCCCGAAATGCCCTTGCCTGTGCTTCGCTTCCGGGGTTCAGAAACCATGGGCCTTTGGATTCGCTGGCGACTGAATGTCAAATACAAGCGCCCCATTGGAGACCAGCCAAACGCGGCGTTCATTAAACAGCAGGACGAAGTATATGTTCCGCAAATTCCCCTAAGCGGCGGTCCTCAACCTTGGATTGAGCAACCGTTGGAAGGGTGGATTAATATCTTCTCTGAGGCCGACTGGATTAACGCAATTTGGCAGAATGGTTTTTTTGGAGGGAAAGCGGAGCTAAGTTACCAACTGATCAAGATGGATGGCACGGAGCTGGGTTCTGCGGCGACGATGCTATTCGATATCGGGGGCAAAAAGCCTGATCCAGCCAAAGCGAAGAGTTACATTGACGCACAAGCTGGCGGCGTTGATGCGCGTTTGGTTCGTCTGTCCAATGCCGTGGCAAAGCACGAATCAAAGGATTACAATGGTGAAGGCAGCCGATACAATCAGTTCTGGGAAGGCTTTGCGCACCGGTTCGGCTTTGATCACCGCAAAGGTGATCCTCTTTGGTGTAAAGCATCCAAAGAAAAGAGTGCGGGAGGTTTTGGGATCTTTCAAATTACTGGCGACGCAACTCACGGGCAATTTTACAATATCCCACGTAAGATGCTTTGGAATTGGCAGGAAAACACCCTTGCGTATCTGGGGATCGTTATGACCGAGGGGGCTGGGAAGGCAGTCGCGAACGACCCGTCCAAAAACGGCCTGCAGTTACGCTTTTTCGAATTCGTGCAGCAACTGTATCCCGCTGCTTTTCAGGCGCCTCGCACAGATTTCAGTTACGATGGGATGTCTCTGGATGCGTGGGAAATGGGAGTTATCACCCTTTACAATGGTGCGGATGGGTGCCCATTTACTTCGGTTCAGCTGGCGAATGGTAAGGAGAAAAAGAAGCAGAACCCTTGGAAATTTTTCCCAACCGACCCCTCCGGCAGTCGCTGGAAGTATAATCAGAACAGCAATAACTATCTGCACGAGGTAATTCAGCAACGCTAATGAGCCAATTATGAAACCAATAAGATTTATTTTAGCTTTGATGCTTATAGCGACCGTGTCTGCTGTTGCCGACCAATTGGTCACTACAACCGATCCGCTTGCCCACTTGCGCGGAGTTTATGACTTCACCGGGGTGACTAAGATTTACAAGCTTGAGGTCGATATAAACAATGATGGTCTCAAAGAGATATTCCTTGCTCCCGTTGAGCCGGATGAGCAGGGGTCAGATCAGGGATGGTATCTATACATTGCCAAGCCCAACGGACAATACGTCCTAGCGGGCGAGGCTAAAGACACCGGGGTGGTGCCTCATAGCCTTCCTTCTTTTGGAAAAGCTCACTATTGGGCAGGCAGCATCCCCGAGATTGGCCGCTATGGGCTATTGACACTAAAATGCGGCACTGGAGGTCAGGCAAAATGTCAACTACATGCCATAGTCATCGAGGGCGACGGCTTCAAAGATATTCCCATTGGGCAACCAGTCAGTGCCGAGACTAACTACGACCAACTTGCGTTGCGCTTTGCAACGCCTTTGACGCCCGCCGTTCAGGAGCTCGCTCCATAAGGATCGGAGGAGGGAGCCGGGAGGGACAGACTCTTTATCTAGTTACGCAGCGGCCGCCCGGCGGTCAGCGATCGGATGTCATGTAGTATGAGTGGCTGAATACTACCCAACGAGACTGGATAGCAGTGTTCGCTCTCGCGCATCCAGAATCAGCGGCAATAGCGGTTATCCAAATACCCAAGCGCGCGGCTGATGTATCTCCTTTCCATCACCGCGGCGGAGCGCAGCCTCAGGCTCGGCAACGCCTACTTCGTGCCCGATGATCTCACCACCGAAACGCTCATCAGTGCGGTGGAGCGTGGGGTCGCGGTGGAGGTGCTTGTGCCGGGCGCGCGAATGGATGCCGCGGCGGTGCGCAGCGCCTCGCGCCATCGCTGGGGACGCTTGCTCGATAACGGCGTGCGCATTTTTGAGTTCGAGCCAACAATGTACCATTGCAAAACAATAATCATTGATGACCTGTGGACTTCAGTAGGCTCCGCTAACTTTGATAACCGCTCGTTCCGTCTCAATGACGAGGCGAATTTGAATGTTGTGGACCGGGATATCGCCGCGCGAGAGAACCGCTCCTTCAACGAAGGAAGCCACGGTGGAAGGGGTCACATCTCAAAAGTGGGGTCAAGACACAGATTGCCCTTTCTGGTGAAGCCAGAGCTTTTTACTCTTGGCCCCAACAGACGTTCTTTCGTTGCCGGACGGGACACGGCCGTTCCGGTGACTGGGGCATCATTATGATTCACGCGCGAAATCCTTCGGGCCTCTTCACGGTGGTTCCTGGATGACCTGTGCTGGGCAAATTCCATTCACATCTTTGAGACTCTCCCAGAAGGAGGTCTATAGTCATTTTGGGAATGATAGCCGGGAGGCTATCCAGGCGATGAGCCTAACGAAAACATCCGTGGCCACCACGTGATGTTTTCAGATCGGCTATGACCCCATTTTGATACTCTCCCGGCATTCCCGGATCCACCAAGGCCTGGGGCTTCGCACAAAGCCCGTCAGCGCCGGATACGGTGCTCTTCAGTGTCCGTGACCATTTTTCTTTGGCAGGACCGGCACCGTTGTTGTGGATGAGGAAAACTTTTCTGGCTGATACACCTCCTTGTGTTTCCAAAGGGTCCACATGACGCTCAGGAGCTTGCGCTGGGGGGCTGTCGCTTGGCGGGAGTCGGCAAAGGCCATTGGCGCAGCGGTCAAGGGCTTGGCTTTGGATGACCAGATGCACTTTGCGTGCTGGTACGAGAAATCGGCCACGCAATACGGAACCCTGGCGTGGGACATGGGCGCACTCACCGAACGGCTATTGGAGCGATGGCCTTCGAGCGACCCGGTCGGGCAGATCGAACTTATTCCCGCCCCAGCGATGGCGGTAAGCGCCCGTGGCCGGCTTGCCGGCAATCCAATCAATCACTCCAATCAGACCGCGTTCTCCTTCACCGAACAGGACGATTTTATCACATCAAACTGGAAATTTTATGCAGGGATTTCGGCGAACGGACAAGTGTGGGGAGAAGCGGAGGTGGGGGGGACTGTAATCGTCCATGGCCCGGAATTGGACGTTGGTTACAAATTGGCGAATGGTACTTTCGTGGGGGACCAATCTTTTCCCGAGCCAGCCGCGACCACCTATTCGTCGGAGCCAACACTAGACGCATTGCCCGCTACGTACACCATTGCGTGGGCGGTCGGGAGGCTGGCACCTGCGGTCGTGAGCGCTGGAGGCCAAGCGGCGGCGGGGCTGTACGCCGCCCCTGGCACACCCAGAACGGATCCCTATAACCCTGACTGGAGATTAGACACTGCGTCAGGCGACGTTGTCCCGCCGCCACCCTTGGCGTCGGCCACTGCGTTTTGCGTCTGGAAAGGCGGAAGCGGAATCACGCAGCTTTTCAGCGGGGGCAAACCCGACCAGAACACCGTGGCCATGTGCATCGCGAACGACGGGACAATGGTGGGGACCTCGGACCTTCTCACTCCAAAGCACCCAGCCGACCCGGGCAACGCCAAGCATCTCTTTGTGGCTATCGCCGGCAGCTCTCCCCTGGACATCTACAACTTCATTCCCCCGAGCCTGCTCGGCCAGGTGCGGATCGAGTCGGCCTTGGACATTAGCTCCGACGGCACCAAGATTCTGCTCAAGGGACAAACCCTTGAGGGCGGGTCTTCACCCGCATGGGTTCCCCGGACCTTGCTTCTGGCTCGCGACGAGCAGAAACTGTGCATCGTGGATGCCAAGGGCGCCAGTCCCATGAAGATCAACAACTCCAAGGTCTTGGCTGGATACATTCCCAAGCCTTCCAACGTCATCAGCGCGGGGATCCTCCTGCCTGTGGAAATAGTCGATAAAGACAAGAAATCAGTTAATAAGCTGAAGGTGGCTAAAATGGTTGAGCCCGGTGTATTATCAGGTTCCAGTGCGACAACGATTCTGAATCCGGACAAGGATTCAGACCGATTCTATCTTCGAGTAGTTGATCCGTCCCAGCGCGGCAAGAAGCCGAAGGTCCGCTTTTGGACGGAGAATGATGATGATACTCGTTATTCGGATCAACATGGGATGGAGGACAATATTATCGAGCTAGATGATGACCCGACTAATCCCTCCGGGCTCATATCGAAGTCTTTACTCCTGGTCTCCGATCGTTGGGACGATGAATGCAAAGTCGATGGTTTTAGTGATGATGCGTATCCGCCTTGGCAACTGCATCTACCGCCAGTCGGCCGGGCGCGATAGTGTGGCGAGGTGCGTGCGCGTAAATTCTCAAATCCGGACGGGACGAACGTGAGCCTAACGGGCA
>JAYVTN010000242.1:0-4898 GCA_043788785.1 Spartobacteria bacterium
GGCCAGGGGACCATTTACCAAACCTCGCTCCCCACCAAAGCATCCCGCCCCGAATGCAGGCGGCTATCTTTAAACGCAGAGGTGGCAGAGGTGGCAGAGGTGGCAGAGCAGAGGAGGCAGAGATAGGAGCAGGTCCGTCCGAAACCTTCCTTAATCTAGCGCTATTCGGGTCAGCCACTGAATCGTGACAGTCGGGAAGGTGGTGAGCTACGGAGGTCCATTGCTGAACCCAAAGAGACCGGCCGGACCCGCCAGTGCTGCGTGCGCCTGAAGCAGGAGGTTTGTAACGAATGGATTGGGAGCGAGGGCCTGTTCGATTTGAACTAAGTCACGGCGCTGCCTGCACCGTGATGCTCACATGGGCCGAGCGGCCCTCTTCGTCGAGCGCTTGGATGAGCCATCGCCCAGCCGTGGGCTGCCAACGCAATGGCTTGGAGGGCTCGCTGGCCCCCAGATAACCCGAGCCCGCAAACCAATACACTTGCCGCACCCCGGGCGCAGCGTCGGCATCCAGCGGGATGAAGTTTTTGGCCGCATCATGGGGTCGCAGCACATAGGTGAGGGTCGGTTGGGGCGAGAGAATCCGCGGCGGGGCACCGGACGACGCAGCGGGGGAGGCGCCTGTAGCATCCTGAAACTCCGGCACGGTCGCCCTCGGCAGGCCGGCGCGCTGGAATTGCGCGAGGCGTTGGGCCGACCACACTTCACAGACCTTGCTCCTTGCCGAACCGTCCTCCTGCGACACGCGGCGGCCATCGGCATCCACAAAAATCTCCTGGTGAACCGTACAGGTGGTGATCGGGGAAACGCCGGCGATGAAGGCGCCCTTGATGGTATGCGGGCAATGCGGGCCAACCAAATCGCCCGACACTGGGCATACGTTTACCTCGGTGACTTCCGGCGGGCGCTGGCTTGGAGCGCTCTTGAGGTTGAGCCGGGTAATCGTCTGCCACAGAAGCGGCGCGGCGGTTTGACGCGCGAAAAGGCCCGGCATCGGTTTGGCGTCGAAGTTCCCAATCCAGACGCAGAGCACCCAGTCACCCTGCACGCCGCAGGCCCAGGCGTCGCGGAATCCGTTTGAAGTGCCCGTCTTCCAGGCAAGGCCTGCCGGTGCGTTGCTGGCCGGGTCGCGCAGGGCATTGAGGGTCAACCAGCACGCGGCGGGCGAAAGGCCATGGGCAGGTTTCGCCAAACCCGCGTAGAGCCGGCAAAGATCATCCATGGTCACTTCCGCTGCGCCAATCGCCAGAGCCAGCCCGTAATCTTTTCTCGGCAGTTTCACGCCCGCTCCGCGCAGGAAAGCCTCCAATCCGCCTCCCGGCAGGCGCTGGCACAATTGAATGGCGGGCACGTTCCGGCTCCGACGCAACGCTTCCTGGGCGGGAATGGGGCCGAGAAACTCGCGGTCGCTGTTCTCGGGATTGTATTCGCCGAACCGGCGCGGGGCATCGTCCACGAGCGTGTGGGGTTGGATCAGGCCGGCGTCAAAGGCGAGCGCATAGATGAAGGGCTTGAGCGCTGAACCTGGCGAGCGCAGCGCGCGGACGCCGTCCACTTGGCCAGCGATTTTGTCATTCCAAAAATCCGCAGAGCCCACATATGCGCGCACCTCCTGGGTGGGCACATGCACCAGCAGCGCCGCCGCGTTGCGCAAGCCTTGGGCCTGCCAGCGTCCAAGAAAATCGTGGATGCTGTTTTCGAGGATCTCCTGCTTTGAAAGGTCCAAGGTCGAAGCCACCACGAGGTCCTGAGGATGCTCGCGCAACCGGCGCAGGGCAAAGTGCGGAGCCAAGCGGGGAACGGGCGTGGGAGCCAAGTTGAAGTCGGCGTCTAGCGAGCTTGGGGGTTCGCCGCGGGCTGCCCGCAAACGGGTCATAAGACGCATCTGGGCGGCGGCGAGCGATGGATTGCCGGCTTGGCGCGGACGCCGTTTGGTCGGGCTTTGAGGTAGCACGCTCAGGCTGGCGGCTTCGCGCAGGGTCAGCTCTGCGGGAGCCTTGCCGCACCAGCGCCAACTGGCTGCCACCGCGCCCTCCACATTGCGTCCGTAGGGCGCGCAGGTGAAATAGGCTTCCAGGATTTCCTGCTTGGAATAGTGGCGCTCGAGTTGAATGGCGCGGAAGACCTGGGTGAGCTTGCCCAATGGCGAACGGGTTTCCAAGCGCCAGTGCAGCCGTGCCAATTGCATGGTCAGCGTGGAACCGCCGCCGAGGTTTTGCCGTGAAACCAGTCCCCAGATGGATCGGGCGAGGGCTCGGAAATCCGCACCGTGATGTGCATAGAACCGCCTATCCTCCATTTCCAACGTGGCGGCGACCAACTCCGGGGAAAGCTTCGAGAGCTTGGCCGGGAGCCGGTATTTGCCGTCACTGGTGAGGGTCAAAAAGATTACGCGTTGATCGCGGGCCAAAACCAGCCGCGAAAATGCCAGACCCGGCGGCAGCAGTGGGGGCTTGGGCAGGAAGAACCATCCCAGCCAAAGCAAGAGCGCCATGACGGCCAAGCGCCAGCCCCAACGCTTTGCCATCTGGCCGAGTTTTCTCAGTGGGCCGAGCATTCCCAAGCCCCCCAGTTCGCCCAGTTCCCCCCGGTGAAGCCGAACGGGCTGGGTCGCGATGGGTTCTGTCGGCATCCGGGAGCGTTATTCGCGAGGCAACACGGTGAAGCTGCCCGCGACGCCGTGACCGTGGACGGCTCGATCATACATGCTCTCGGCATACGCGGGCGGCACGACAAACGAACCGGCACACGTGGGGCGCACCGCATACGTGAAAGTCACCGTGGCGCTTTCCTCGAGATTGCAGAATAGCAGCGCGCGGTCCTCGCGCACATCGACATAGTCGGTGCCCTCGAGCGTTCCCAAGCCCGGTCGCAACGCGTGCTCCTCGCCTTGCGGCGCGAAATCGAATCCGCCGGGGAGCAGCTCGCTCAGGGCCACGTTGGCTTGGGCCGTCTTGCCCAGATTGCGCACCGTGATCTTCACCAACAGATTGTCGCCCACCTTCGCCGAAGTAACCGGTTGCTCGTTCTCATCAAGAATCTCGCG
Source organism: Spartobacteria bacterium (assembly GCA_043788785.1). GTDB lineage: Bacteria > Verrucomicrobiota > Verrucomicrobiia > Chthoniobacterales > Chthoniobacteraceae > CAIURC01. Next base: position 3,047 of record JAYVTN010000242.1, read on the forward strand.
ATAAACCTCCAGCGTCCGCGCTTCGGGTTTATCGGGTAACTGATGATCAAAACCCGTTTCGATCGTCTGATACCAAGCGCCCATTTTTGCGCCGGGCGCCTGCAGTAGGAAGAAGCGGGCCACACCGGGACTCATCGTTGCGCTGATCATCCCGGCCTGCGGCTCGGCCACGGTCTTGGCCGGGTCCGCCGCGTTCTGTGGGCCGGGCGCGCTCAATTGGGCGATGCCGGCGCGCACTCCATTGGCCTTGGCCAGGCCCGCGTAGGCTTTGAAGGCTTGGACACTCCACGCCGCAGAGAGCGTGTTGAACCCGCCTTGCTCGATCAGTTCAGTGATGGGCCGGAGTTCGTCATAACCGAACTTGCCTGCAATCTCGGGGAAATGGCGGCAAAGCATCGTTAAGGTTGTCGCCTCCTCGGTAAGCGGGGTTTCGTAGTAACGGGTCCACGGCACGCGCCGCTGGGGAACGGCCCGTGCCTTCAGATGTGCGTTGATGAGCCGCTTGGCTTCGTCCTCCTTTTTGAGCAGGCGCCAGGTGGCCGCCAGACAGACGGCGCTCGGGTCGCGGTGCCACAGTTCCACGGGCACCTTGGAAGCAGCCATGAAATCGCTGAGCTTCAGCGCGTAATTGGTCGTGACCTCCTCGTTGCGGGTAATCAGGTAAATGGCCGCGGCTTGCAGGTTGGCCTCCATCCGGGTCTGGTCGTAATACCACCTGCCATCTGAAAAGGTGGGCGGGCTCACCTTCGCATCAGCCATCAGACGCATCCGGCGCAGGGCGGCGTCATACATCGGCGCGGGAACGCGGAAGCCGCTGGCGCGTGCCTCGGTGAGGAACTGCGTGACGTAGACGCTTAGATAGTCGAACCCGTCCTCGTTGTCATTGCTCCAATAACCAAAGCCCCCGCTGGAAGCTTGGCGGGCGTGGAGTTGAGCGATGGCCTTATTGACGGCGTCGGCCGCTTCGGCCTTCTCCAATCCGAAGCTGGCCTCATCGCGCAGAACCAGCCATGGGAAGGCGCGGCTGGCGATCTGTTCGCTGCAGCCAAAGGGGAACTCGCGCAGATAAGCCGCCAGACCGCGGGCCAGGCCCAGCGGCGTGGTGGATACGACCGCCTCGCGCTTGGCAAACTCGCGATGATACTCATGCTCGATTTTCACGTCATGGGTCTCGGAGCGGAACCAACCGCTTTGCACCACGGCGGTTCGCGGGGTGCCGGGGCGCACGCTCATGGTGGTACGCTGCTCGACGCGCTCCTTGCCGGCGACGGCAAAGAACTTGATCTCCGCATTCCCAAGCGCCTCTTTGGCTCGCAAACGGAAGCGCAGGGTCGCTTCCTTGCCGGGCGCAATGACGACGGCTTCGTCGGGCCTTTCAACGATCTCCAATCCGCCCGCCACCTCGGCGCCAACGCTGATGTGATCGGTGACTGCGGCGCCCTCGAGCTGGTTGGCCACCGTTACAGAGGCCGTGAATTCATCACCCGGCGCGACGAAAAATGGCGCGTTGGGAGTGAGCACGAAGGGGCCTTTGACAATAGAATGCTGCTGGGCCACGCCGACGGCTTCGGGAGTGACTGCGGCCGCTACGATGTTGATTCCGCCGGCAAAGTAATCGGGCACCTGATAGACAATCTCCTGGCGGCCAGGGCCGCTTTCGAGAATGCCGCTCCAGAAAATCACCGGGGCCAACCGTTTTCGTTTGAAGGGATTGAGCCCCGCTTTAAGCTCGGGCGGTTCGGCCCCGCCCTCGCCATCGCCGCCGGTGGCCAAGGCGTTTTTCAGGAGCGTGAACTCTGGCAGCAGCAGATCGACCAACTGGAAGGTGTCCACCTCCAGGGCGGGTTTGTTG
>JAYVTN010000243.1:0-6461 GCA_043788785.1 Spartobacteria bacterium
GCCCGGGATATGGCCAACCTGTTGCCCCCGGAAGTGTTGCGCTTCCTGATGATCCGCACCAAACCCAATTCGCCGGTCAATTTCGACGTGAACGAAGAGGGGATCATCAAGCTTTTCAACGAATTTGACCGCTATCAGTTGCGGGCGACCACGGGAGTGGCAAATCCGGATGAGGCCTTTGTGTACCGGATGGCGGAGCTCACACAGGAAGGCCCATATTATAGCGCCAATTTCCAGTTGATCACGGCATTGGTCCAGATGCCGCACCTTGATGTGGTCGAGGAGATCGAGAAACGGAAGGGCAGCGCCCTGAGCGACTTGGAGCGGCGCCATTTGGATCAGCGCATCGTCTCGGCCAAGATCTGGGTCCAACATTATGCCAGCGAGGAAGAAAAAACCCGTTTGCAGGCAACCTTGCCGGCCCGGGCCCAGGAACTCAGCCATGTGCAGCGGGCTTTCCTGCACCAATTGGCCGGGGGCCTTTCCGAGACTCCATGGAATGATGATGCGTTGCAGAGCAAGGTATTCGAAGTGGCCCGTCTGACACCGATCGAGCAACCGGTGGCGTTCAAGGCCATTTACCGGGTGCTCTTGGATCGGGAAGCGGGTCCGAAGGCCGGCAATCTCCTTGCATTTTTGGACAAGGATTTTGTCAGCAATCGTTTTCAGGAATTGGCCTACGAGAGGGTGGAATATTGGAAGCAGTCCGCCAGTACCGAAGCCGAGTTGACGGCATGGTTGGCCAAACAGGCCGACAAAGTCGAATCCCGGACATGGACGACCGTCATGGAGGGTGGCGTGGCCGTTTTCGACTTGGAATTCGTCCTCAAGGACGGGAAGCGGCAAATCAAGCGTTTGCTGCTTGAGGGCGGGAGTGTAGAGGGCGTTGAAGGGTTGTTGGCGCGCCTTTAACCTCCGGAACTCCGCTTTCTGGCGCCCGGGGACCGCCATACACGATCCGGGACGCTTTTAGGCTTCCCGCTGGGGGGCGTTTTCTTTATCGGGAGGACGCGGTCACACACACACCATGGAAGAAGCGCATATTGAACAGGGTACGATCGAAGACTTGCCTCAATTGACGGATCTTCTCTTCGAACTCTTTACCCAAGAAGCGGACTTCACCCCCGACAGGGCCAAGCAGATGCGCGGGTTGCGCCTGATCCTCGAGGAGCCAAGCCGGGGCCGGATCTTCGTGCTGCGCCATCAAGGGGTGATCCTGGGCATGATCAACCTGCTCTTTACCATCAGTACAGCCGAGGGCGGGTTTGTGGTGATGCTCGAAGACGTGATCATCCACAACGACCACCGCGGACGGGGGTTTGGCGGCAAGTTGCTCAAGCACGCAATTGAATATGCGCGCAAGAAGGATTTCCGCCGCATCACCCTCTTAACGGACCGCATCAACGATCAAGGGCTGGAATTCTTCAAGGCTCACGGGTTTAGCGAATCCTCGATGACGCCGATGCGCTTGATCCTGGAGAGCCGGTAGAATGGGGGAGGGATTCGTGGACTTGGGATTTGCGAGGGTGGATACTGATCGCCAGCGCCGGTGCGGTTTCCCGGAAGTCGTCTACGGGGATGGCAAGACGCCGGAGGAAGTCCTTGGAATTGGGCGGGCAATTGTTGCCCAGAGCGGGTTGCTTTTGGTGACCCGGGCCCGCGAGGAGCATTTCAGGGTGTTGGAAAGCGAGTTTCCCGAGGCACGCTGGCATGCGCGTGGGCGGTGCATCACCATTGAGCGAGAGCCATCGGCAAAGCTGGATGGGACTGTGGCCGTGGTGTGCGCGGGCACCTCAGACCTTCCTGTGGCGGAGGAGGCGGCCATCACTTTGGAAATGTTCGGGAGCCGGGTGGAGCGGATCAGTGATGTGGGGGTGGCGGGCATCCATCGATTGCTGGCCGTGCGGGATCGGATCCAAGCCTGTGAGGCGGTCATCGTCGTGGCCGGGATGGAAGGTGCGCTGCCCAGTGTGATGGCCGGCTTGATCAGCAAACCGATCATCGCTGTGCCCACCAGTGTAGGCTACGGGGCGAGCTTTGGTGGCTTATCGGCCCTTCTGGGAATGCTCAACAGCTGTGGAAGTGGCGTGACGGTCGTCAATATCGACAATGGCTTCGGGGCAGCTTGCGCGGCTGCCGCCATCCTGCGGTTGGTGACTGCATCCCGCAGGGGCTGACCGGGAATTTGCTTTCCAGCGAGCGGAGGAGTCTGCCAAGAATAGGGTTCTGCTTATGAGGATATCCTCCCTCTTCAATCTGACGGTTTGCGCAACGGTGATCTGCGGTGGCTCTAACGCGAGTCATGCGGGCGAAGCCCACGCGCTGGGCTATCAAACGACCCCGATCATTCCCGGCACCCAATGGCACGTGCATGACGGTGAGCGTCCGCAGCCGGTCGTGGTGACCCCGGGCAGTTTCCCCACAGCCGAACAACGTGGGCTGCCCCCAAGTGATGCCAAGGTGCTCTTTGCAGGCAATGATCTTTCCCTTTGGACCAACTCCAAGGGCGAACCGGCCGGCTGGAAGGTGGAGGATGGTTACGCTGAGGTGAACCGGACCGGCGATATCCGTACCAAGGAGGAGTTCGGCCCCGATGTGCAGTTGCATGTCGAATGGGCGGCCCCCAAAGAGGTCAAGGGCGAGGGCCAGGGCCGCGGAAACAGCGGCATCTTTCTCTATGGGAAGTACGAGATCCAAGTCCTGGATTGTTCGGATAACAAAACTTATCCCGATGGCCAGGCAACCGCGATTTATGGGCAAACCCCGCCCCTGGTAAACGCCTCGCGCAAGCCCGGCGAGTGGCAGGTATACGACATCATTTTCAATGGCCCGCGCTTTAAGGATGGGAAGCTGGAAAAGCCCGCTTACTGCACGGTATTCCATAATGGGGTGTTGACCCAGAACCACACGGAGTTGCTCGGGGACACGCCGCATCAACGGGTGGGCACGTATGTCCCGCATCCCGAGAAAGGTTTCTTGAGGCTCCAGGATCATGGCAATCCGGTTCGGTACCGGAGTATTTGGATCCGGGAACTGAAACCCGTGGACTCGCAGTGAGGGGAATGAAGGCGCAATGAGCGCCACTCCCGGCAGCAACGCAGCCCAGAAGCAGCCTGAGGTGGAGATGGAGCGTCCGCGCGGTTCCGTGAAAGAACTCAAGGACCTGTTTGCTTACGTGCTGCCTTGGCGGGGGCGATTCGTGATGGCATGCGCCACGTTGCTGGTGTCCATGAGTTTGGGCCTGATGTTCCCGTGGCTGGTCGGCTATCTGCTGGACGCGGCGATCCCAACCATCAAACCGGTTCCGTGGGCTCCCTGGATGGGCGACGTCAACAGCGTGGCTCTGGTATTGCTTTTGACTTTGGTTCTACAAGGCGCGTTGACCTTCTTCTCCTCCTACACCTTCTGCCGTGTGGGCGAGAATGCCACCGTCCGGCTGCGCCAAAGTCTCTACCGGCGACTCATTTCGATGCCCATGACGTTTTTCGGCGAGCATCGGGTGGGGGAGCTGGCCAGCCGACTTTCCAGTGACATCGCACAAGTCCAGGACATGTTGGTGTCGGTGGTGCCTCAGGCCTTGCGCCAGACCATGCTCCTGTGCGGAGGGATCGTAATGATCGCCGTGACTTCCCTCAAGCTCTCGTTGGTCATGGTTTCCAGCTTCCCTGTCCTCATCCTGATGGCTGTCTTCGTAGGTCGGCGCGTCCGCGGTTTGTCCCGCTTGGCCCAAGACCGGCTCGCGGCAACGGGCACCATTGTGGACGAGACCTTGCAGGGGATCGCCAATGTGAAAGCCTTCGGCAACGAGCACTTTGAGACCCAGCGGTACACAACCGGCCTGGAAGGTTTCCTCCAAACCGCCCTCCGCACAGCCCGTTACCGCTCAGCGCTGATTGCCTTCATCATTGTGGGCATCTTTGGCTCCATCGTTCTGGTCCTCTGGCAGGGGGCGCGGCTCATGCAATCCGGGGAGCTCACACACGGCGAGCTCACACGGTTCATCTTTTGCACCGTGTTCATCGGCGGCTCGGTTTCTTCCTTCGCTGAAGTTTTTAGCGTGATGCAGAAAGCCCTGGGTGCCACCCAGCGCGTCCGCGAACTATTGGAAGGGGATCCCGAAAACCTCTCCGGGTCGGCCACGCCCCGGCTCAAAGGGGCGGTGGAATTCCAGAATGTTGAGTTCCGGTATCCCTCGCGGCCCGAGATGGCGGTGCTCCGGGATTTATCCCTGAAAGTGGCGCCTGGGCAAAAGGTGGCGTTGGTAGGGCCCAGTGGCGCTGGCAAGTCCACATTGGTAGCGCTCCTGATGCGCTTCTACGAGCCCGACACGGGCCGCTTGCTCTTGGACGGCCGGCCGGCAACCGACTATGATTTGGGCACGGTGCGTGGAAATATGGCGATTGTTCCGCAGGAGGTGCTCCTCTTTGGCGGCTCAATCCGGGACAACATCGCTTATGGGAAACCTGCAGCGACACAGGCCGAAATCGTGGAGGCCTCAAAACAGGCCAATTGCCATGAATTCATCGAGCGATTTCCGGAAGGGTACGAAACGCTGGTGGGCGAACGTGGGGTGAAGCTCTCAGGAGGCCAACGCCAAAGGATCGCCATCGCGCGTGCCTTGTTGAAGGACCCGGCTGTGTTGATCTTGGACGAGGCCACCAGTGCGCTCGACAGCGAGAGTGAACAACTCATCCAGCAAGCCATGGACACCTTATTGCGCGGGCGCACGGCCTTCATCATCGCCCATCGTTTGGCCACGGTACGGACCGTGGATTGTATCTACGTGGTCGAGGACGGGACGATCACCGAGTCGGGCACCCATTCGGAACTTATCGAGATGTCCGGGGGGACGTATCGGCGGCTTTCGGAGTTGCAGTTTGTCGAGAGCGCGAGTTGAGTAGTGCGACAGGTCGGACAGGTCGGACAGGTCGGACAGGTCGGACAGGTCGGACAGGTCGGACAGCTCGGACAGCTCGGACAGCTCGGACAGCTCGGACAGGTCGGGCAGGGCCAACAGCCGGGCGGCTAACCTGGGTCGTCGATGGCGTGCTGGCGCAGCACCTCCAAATCCGCGAACTCCAGCACGGAGAGGTGGCACGAGGCCAAGAGAACTGGAGGAGCGCATCCCGCTTCGAAGGCTTCCACCCAGCGTGTGACGCAAAGGCACCACCGGTCTCCCGGCGTTAACCCAGGAAAGTTATATTGCGGGGCGGGAGTGACGAGGTCATTGCCCTGCTCTTGGGAGAAGGCCAGGAACTCGTCCGTCATCTGTGCACACACGGTATGCAGGCCCGTATCGCCCGGACCGGTCTGACAGAAGCCGTCCCGGTAGAAGCCGGTGGCAGGGGACTTGCAACAGCACTGCAGGGGATCGCCGAGAACGTTGGATTGCATAAGGGAGCGATAGAAAAAGCTAAAAGCGGAAAGCTAAAATCAGACCCGCCAGGCACGCAAACGAAGGATATCCGGTTTACCGTCTCAACCGGGAAATGTCGGAAGGGGAGATCACAGCGAAGCGCTCAATGCCTATCCCAAGACTCACACCGAAAGTGTAGGCAATCAAATCCGGCCAGTTGAAGGTTGTTCCCAAAAACATATGACCCACCCAAGTATTCCGGAGGTTATCGATCCATGCACTGTGGTAAAGCTGGGAGAATTCCATCGCGTAGCACACCAACAACGCGACGAGGGCCACTGAATTTGTGGGAAGTCTGGGTCTGACAAAGCCGACCCCCAGGAAGACCAGCAAGGCCCAAAGCCCGTCGCCTCCGAATTTGACAATGCCCGGAGAGAATTGGGCAGGATTGCCGCGGAGATGAAGTCCGGCGGCTATCGTCAAGGCTACGAGAAATAACTGGATGAGCCAGGAGCGACGCATAGGGGAGTATTAGGGTTGGGCTGGAAAGGAGGGGACAACAGTTGAAGGCCGGGCAAGAGCCGACGCAAGAGGGATTTGGGCTCGGCCGACAGAGGGGGAGGGGAGACGAGGGCTTAATCTCGCAGGACATGGCCCCCGCGCAGGTGCTCGGCCCGGGAGTTCCTGAATCCGTTCAGGAATCCACTCAGGTCATAGGGGAGGCGGAAATCGCGGGAAAGTTGCTTTGCCCGGTCGACCAGCGTCTCCCGGGAGATCTCCTGAGGAGTTGGCAATGCGATGAAAACCTTGGTCCCGGGGGCGGGCACATCCAGTACGTATATTTGCGGGAAGGCCTCTTGGTAGGTGAGGAGCATGTGTTCGTAGAACCGGTTGGAGGAGCGTCCCCAGATATTTGCCACAGCAATGCCGGCTGTCGTCAGGGCCCGGCGGGTGGCTCTAAGAAATTCCAGCGTAGCCAAATGGGCAGGGATGGATTCGGCATCAAAGGTGTCCAGAATGATCAGATCATAGGGATCCTGGCAGCTTTCAACAAAGTCCCGCCCGTCACTGATGAAAACACGCATCCGAGGGGTTTCAACAAAGC
>JAYVTN010000244.1:0-2733 GCA_043788785.1 Spartobacteria bacterium
ACCTGTCCGACCTGTCCGACCTGTCCGACCTGTCCGACCTGTCCGACCTGTCCGACCTGTCCGACGCTCCCCCCAATTCAGGATTCCCCACCCCACCCGCGCCGTGTAGACCAGCGGCCCGATGGAACCGCTCCCCCAACCTCCCACGTCTGCCCCGCGCCCAGGCCGGGCATTGGGACTGCTGCTGGCCATCAACCTTTTCAACTACCTCGACCGACAGATCCTGGCTGCCGTTGAACCCAATATCCGCCACACTTTTTTCACCGCCGATGACTTGGATGCAAAGGCTAAAACCGGTCTGCTAGCCACCGCGTTCCTTGTCAGCTACATGGTCATGGCCCCCGTGTTCGGCTGGTTAGCCGACCGTCACTCGCGCTGGATTCTTGCCGGCATCAGCGTCGCCCTTTGGAGTTTGGCCAGCGGGTGGACCGGTCTGGCCGCCTCCTTCGGGCTCCTCCTGTTTACCAGGACCTTGGTGGGCATCGGCGAAGCCGGGTATGGACCCGCGGCGCCCACTATCATCTCCGATCTGTACCCGATGGCCACCCGGGGCCGGATGCTTTCCTTCTTTTACCTGGCAATCCCGGTAGGCAGCGCCTTGGGATACGTCTTTGGAGGCAGCGTTGCCGCCCACTGGGGCTGGCGCTGGGCCTTCTTAGCCGTCGTACCCCCGGGCCTGCTTCTCTCGGCCCTCTGCTTCCTCATGCGCGACCCGCGCCAGGCCAAATCCCGGACCCAATCGAAAGCCACAGCCCCGCGGATCAGCGACTATCTGGGACTGTTCAAAAACCGGTCGTATACGATGAATACAGCCGCGATGGCGGCCATGACATTTGCCATTGGAGGAATCTCCTTCTGGATGCCTGGCTACATCTTCGAGCACCGCAGCGCAGAGTTCGCTCCTGACCCGAAGCTACTGCGCAACATCGACCTGACCTTCGGAGCTGTCTCGGCGGTGGCGGGCTTGCTCGGGACCTTGCTGGGGGGCTGGATCGGGGATGTCGTCCGAAAAAGGATCCCCAGTGCCTACTTCCTGGTCTCCGGCATCGGCATGCTCCTGGCATTCCCACCGACGGTTGCGATGCTCTACGTCCCATTCCCGTGGGCTTGGGGGCTGATCTTCCTGGCAGTGTTCTGCCTGTTCTTCAATACGGGCCCGGCCAATGCCGCGCTGGCCAATGTGACGCATTCTTCGACCCGGGCTACCGCCTTCGCCCTCAACATCCTGTGTATCCATGCGCTGGGGGATGCCCTCTCGCCCCCGCTCATTGGCTGGATCGCCGGGCGCTCGAGCATGAACACCGCATTCCTGGCCGTCTCGGGCGTGATGGTCGTGGCAAGCGTGTTCTGGCTCGCCGGCATGCGCTTCCTAGCCGCGGACACTGCTGCGATCGAGGCTGCCGAAAGCCCTCAACCCGCACCTGGGCTTGAAGTTCTCTCCGACCCTCCCGGCCAATAATCCCCTGTGCCGGGAGACTTGAACCCCACCGGCCCCACCGCTACGTTCCCGCCCGTGTCCGAAAACCTCACTCCCATGATGCAGCAGTACCAAGGCATCCGGAGGAGCCTGCCTGCTGATACCCTCCTGCTTTTCCGCCTCGGGGATTTCTACGAAATGTTCTTCGAGGACGCCCAGACTGCGGCCGGCATCCTCAATGTGGCTTTGACCAAGCGCAATCTGGTGCCCATGTGCGGGATCCCCTTCCACGCGGCGGACACCTACGTGCGCAAGCTCATCACGGCCGGGCGCCGGGTCGCGATCTGCGACCAGGTCGGGGAAGTCCAGAAAGGGCAGATTGTCCATCGCGAGATCACGCAGGTCGTCAGCCCAGGCACCATCGGCGACATGCAGATGCTCGACGCCAAACGCAACAATTTCCTGGCCGGCATTATGGCCGGGCCCAAAGGCGGGTTCGGGTTCGCCTTCCTGGACCTGACCACCGGCGATTTCCGGGTGACCGAACTGGCCAATGAGAGGGAATTGGGGGACGAACTCGCCCGGGTCCAGCCTGCCGAGATCCTGGTGAGCGAGGAACAAAGCGCGCAATTCAAAGAACTGCACGGGGTCGTCGCCCGCGACGGCTACACGTTCCTTTACGATCAGGCCTACTTCACCCTGCGCGAGCATTTCAAAGTCCAAAGCTTGGATGGCTTTGGCTGCGAAGGCATGCCTTTGGCGCTGGGCGTCGCCGGGGCCTTGCTCCATTACCTCAAAACCGAGCTCCGCCGTTCCCTGGGACATATCCGGCGGCTGGTGGCCTACAGCAATTCCCAGTTCATGATAGTGGACGCTGTCACCCAGGCAAACCTGGAGCTGGTGCAGGCTCAAGGCATCCATCGCAACGGCGGGACCACCGGCCGGGACACCTCGCTCCTGGGCGCCCTGGACCGTACAATAACGCCCATGGGCGGACGCAAACTCCGCGAATGGATCCTTCACCCCCTGTGCGAGATTGCCCCGCTCAACGCCCGCCAGCAACTCATCGGCGAACTCCTGGCCGAGCCTTTCATCATGGGCAAGCTGCGCGAGTCACTGCGCTCCATCCGTGATGTCGAACGCACGGTCGGCAGACTCACCCAAGCCGGAGGCAACGCCCGCGACCTCGTTGTGCTCAAGACGAGTCTCGAACAAATCCCCCAACTCCGGGCCGATTTGGATTCCTTGATTCAAGGCACCGGATTGAGCCCGATCGCCCCCGAACCGGAAGGCAGCTCGCTGTGCGAATCCATCGC
>JAYVTN010000245.1:0-4097 GCA_043788785.1 Spartobacteria bacterium
GAGGGCAAACAAGCCTTGCTGGACTACGTCTCCCAAGGCGGCTGCTTTGTAGGTTGCCATAACGCCTCTGACACTTTCCATACCAACAACGAGTCCAAAAAGGGCCCCGAGCGCTATAAGAATCCTGGTCCCCCCGCTGCGCACCAAATTGCCGGCGTCCTTCGCAGGGTTCCACATTCCCCGCTTGCAAGATCAATGCCACGCCCCAACGCGTTTACTCCACTCTAGGTTAGGCTCACATTCAACATTGAATGGAGAGCCGTTAACCTCGAAGTTTCTCGGGCACATGGAAACGGACCTCGGAAGAATTACCGAACAGATTCTGACCTCCTATCAAAATGGAGGCGGCATCAACCATATCGACGGCTCGAACCTGCCCTCCAAGCGGGCCTTGGCCGCTATTTGCGAAGATCTACTCCAGTTACTCTTTCCCGGCTTCCATGACCAGGAACCCATTCACTCCATCCACTTGCGCCGGGTCACCGGCCACCGGATTTTCTCCATTGCCGACCGGTTCAAGGAAGAAATCTGCAAAAGCTTGCGTCTGGGGGATGGCAATTGCCCGGACTCGGCAGCCCAAAAGTTGATGCTCGAATTCCTGGACGCGATTCCAAGGGTCCGGGCGTTGTTGCGTACGGATGTGGAAGCGGCCTTCCAGGGAGATCCCGCGGCGGGTGACCGCGATGAGATTATTCTGGCGTATCCGTATGTGGAAGCCGTCGCCATCCAGCGCAGTGCCCATGTCCTTTATGCGCTGGGTTTGCCCCTGATTCCGCGGATCATGACCGAGTGGGCACACTCGCGGACCGGGATCGATATCCATCCGGGCGCCCATATCGGCTCCCATTTCTTCATCGATCACGGCACTGGGGTCGTTGTGGGTGAAACCTCGGTCATCGGATCCAATGTCAAACTGTACCAGGGCGTATCCCTGATCGCCCGCTCCCTGGCCGGCGGTCAGGCTTTAAGGGGCAAGAAGCGCCATCCCACCATCGAGGATAATGTGACCATCTATGCGGGGACCACGGTTATGGGTGGGGACACGGTTGTCGGGGCGGGAAGCACGATCGGCGCCAGCGTGTTCCTTACCCATAGCGTGCCAGCACGCTCGTTAGTGTTCTATCAAGAAAAGGCCCTTCAGATTTTGGAGAAGGACAAGCGGGACAGTTTTGCAGCCGACTGGGTGATCTGAGAACTGGTTTTGCCATGGTCTATCTCGATTACAATGCGACCACCCCGCTATCGGCCGCAGCCCTGAAGGCGATGCGACCGTATTTGGAGGAGCACTTCGGGAATCCTTCGAGCATTCACCAATCGGGCCGCCACGCACGGGCTGCCGTCGACGACGCACGCGATCGGATTGCCCATCTAATAGGAGCCAAATCCCACGAGATCATTTTTACCGGCGGTGGAACGGAATCGGACAACCTGGCCGTCATTGGGCTGGCGCGGAGCCAGGCCTCCAAAGGGAAGCATGTCCTGACGACCACTACCGAACACCACGCGGTGATGCACGCCTTTAAGTATCTCGAAAAGCGGGAAGGCTTTGAAGTGACGTGGTTGCCCGTCGATAGGATTGGCCGGATCGACCCGGACCAACTCGCGGTGATGCTGCGCGCCGACACGACGCTGGTTTCGATCATGTCCGCCAATAACGAAACGGGCACTCTGCAGCCTCTTGAGGAGGTCGCCCGGATCTGTCGCAAACGCGGCGTGCTCATCCATAGCGACCTGATCCAGTCTTTTGGAAAGATCCCTACCCCTCCCGAGCCGCTGGATGCGCTCTCATTGGCAGCACACAAGTTCCATGGCCCCAAAGGGGTTGGGGTCCTGTTTCTGGGCTCCGGGATCTCCATTGAGAATTTACAGTTTGGCGGGGCGCACGAAAACCAGCGGCGTCCCGGGACCGAAAATGTGGCTGGGATTGTAGGAATGGCCATCGCGGCCGAAGAGGCCCTTATGGATTTCCAAGAAGAGCAAGCCCGCCAAGGCCAGCTCCGGGACCGTTTGTGGGCAGGCATCCAACGGGCGGAACCCTTGGCGATCCTCAATGGCCACGTGCAATGCCGTCTCTCCAACACACTCAATGTCAGCTTTCCGGGCTACGACGGGGAAAGCCTGCTCATCAATCTGGATCTAGCCGGGATCTGCGCCTCCAGTGGTTCGGCATGCATGGTCGGATCCATCCAGGCTTCCCATGTGCTTCTGGCGATGGGGGTTGCTCCAGAGTTGGCCCGCGCCACGGTTCGTTTCTCCCTGGGAAAGCAAACCACGCTCTTGGAGATTGAGAGCGCGATTGCAGCCTTGCCCAGCATCTTTGCAAGGCTCAGGCCCGATTGAACCGGGCTTGGTTTTCGTCAGCCTGGACTGGGCTGGGCCCCGAGCGTGCATTCAGCCAGCCGCAAGCACTGGAAAAACGCACGCAATCAGCCATTGGTGTACGAGCATAGAGTAAACTCCGATGTCGCCCGATTTCTTCACCAAACCGACCGCACGCGCTGCGGGTACCGCAGAACCGCGCCAATCCAGCGCAGGTCTTCAACCCACCGCTCAAGGCGCTCTCCAACTCCAAGGCTCTGCCCGCTCTTTGCTTCGCGCCTTGGGATTCAAAACATTGGCCGAGCGCGTGGTCGTCGTATGGAATTCCCGGATGCGCAGTACCGCAGGAACCGCGATCGTTGCTAAAAACTTAATCTCCCTTAATCCACGGTTGCTGGCATTTGGTTTGGTTGAAGTCGAACGCACCCTTAAACATGAGTTGGCCCATCTATTGGCCCAACACCGTGCCGGACGCCGGCGCATTGCAGCCCACGGAGTCGAATGGCAAAAGGCCTGTGTGGAATTGGGCCTGCCCAATGAAAAACGTTGCCATGATCTGCCTCTGCCAAGGCGCGAAGTTCAAAAGCGTTACACGTACAAATGCCCCCATTGCGGGTTAGAAGTGCCCCGGGTCCAGCCGCTGAGGCGGAAATCGGCATGCATGTCCTGTTGCCGGGCATACTCCAAGGGACACTACGACGAGCGCTTCCGGTTGATCAAACAGCTGCCGTCGACCTAAACCAAACCCGAACATTGGAGGGGATCGTATCCCATTCCAAGAGGGCTCCCTTTCGGCATGTCAGCCGCCCTGCCCTACACCCTTCGTGTATTCGTGGGGACAGCCCCGGGAGGCCCCCGTTCCGCAGCGGGCTTGCGAGATGTTTTTGGGCTGTTCTCTCCCACGGGTTTGGATAGGCATAGCCCTTCCGATTTATGGGTGATATGGCCGGTCATTCCCGTGGTTCTTGGCTGCGGCGCCTTGGGATGGTGCCTGAAGGTCCTGTAGCATCGGCGGGCAGCCTAGGAAGCCCACTGGGGCATGGCCTTTCAGCCCGTGGACGCCAAACCCGACGAGCGAAACCCGTCGGGAAAGGACCAAAAGGACCCGAACGCACCCACGCTGCGGCCCGGCCTTAGGGATCCCTTCTACCCCATCGCAGCCGCTTGGACACAGCCTCCGGATTTGCTCGTCATTGCGATGTTCCCTCAATTGGCGCTTCCAACGCGCGCCCAACCACCTAAAAGCTCCCCCGTGCAACTTTCGAACCTTTTTGCCAACAACCGTCGCTGGGCTGAAACCATCAAGGCTGGGGAGCCCGAGTTCTTCAGGACACTAGCCCAGCAACAGTCGCCCGAATATCTGTGGATCGGTTGCTCGGACAGTCGGGTGCCAGCCAACCAGATTACCGGCTTGGCGCCAGGGGAGATTTTCGTGCACAGGAACATAGCCAATGTGGTGGTGCACACCGACCTCAATTGCCTGTCGGTCATCCAGTTCGCAGTTGACGTGCTCAAGGTCAAACACATCATCGTTTGCGGCCATTACGGCTGTAGTGGCGTCAATGTGGCCCTCCGCAGGCAACGGATCGGGTTGGCAGATAACTGGCTGCGGCATGTGGAAGACGTTCACAGCAAACACTCCAAGTTGGTGGATGCTATCGTCGAGGAGGGGGCCCGGGCCGACCGGCTTTGTGAGCTCAACGCCATCGAGCAAGCCGTGCATGTGTGCGAAACAACCGTGGTACGTGATGCTTGGGAGCGCGGGCAACCCCTTTCAG
>JAYVTN010000246.1:0-10046 GCA_043788785.1 Spartobacteria bacterium
CGCGACGACGCAGTTGCCTTCGGCTGCTCTCCCGGTTCTCGTCTCGGGATGACTTGGACTTTCACCTGTTGATTTCATGTATGTACACTCGCACTGGCAGGGGCTTCCAGCCCACGGTTTTGCCCGGCTTTCTGTCGCTCTAACATGGAATGGAAGCCTAGGCCACGGGGGGGCGCCCATGCCGCATCCTACTGCTCCTGGAGCACCTGCTCGTAGAGCGCAAAGAGCTTGCCAAATACCGCCTGCCACGAGTACCGGGCGGCGATCTGGTCATGGAGTTGGCCGGGATCCGGATCGGGGATGTTAGCTGATTGGGCGTCGATGGCGGTGGCCAATGCCTCGGGTGAGTTTTCCCGGGCCCAATGGGTTTGAGGGCGGAGAACGATCCGGTCCATGTAACTGCCCTGGATTCCGACTACAGGGAGTCCACAGGCTTGGGCCTCGAGGGTGACCAGCCCGAATGTCTCCTGCAATCCGGGGTGAACGAAAAGGTCTGCGCTCCGATAGAGCTGCGCTAAACGTCCGGGCTCCGGGCAGTAGGGAATCCAGGAAACCGGGGCGGGCCCGGCCGTCGAGGCTGTCCGGAGCGCCTCTAATCCGGTGCGCTGCAAACCGTCGCCGACCACCAAAAGGTGAAACCGGTCTGGGGCCCTGAGGATTAACTGAGCAAAAGCTTCGAAGAGGGTGTGCGTGTTTTTTTCCTGCGCCAGGCGGCCCACGTAGAGGAGCAGGGTGCGGTCCGGTGGTATGCCGAGTTCGGTGCGTATGTGAGGATCGTTGGTGGGGTCGGGATGGAATACAGAGGCGTCCACGCCCAGATCGCTGTGCACGACATTGTCGACCCCCCAATCCCTGAGGACGGCCCCCAAGGCAGGGGAGGGCACGATCGTGCGCGCGAACCCGTTGTAGAGCTTTCGCACGTAAAGCTGGGAGAGCGTCATAAGGCCCCCCGTCACGGTCGGCCCGAGAAACCGTCCAGCGCCGCGGAGGTAAGCTTCTGGGAAATGGGAGTGATAGAAGGCCACGACGGGAATTGCCAGGTTCCGGCCTGAGGCGAGGGCCTTCCATGCGACCTGGTAAGGGTCGCCACACTCGATGATGTCAGGCCGCTCGAGTTCGAGGATGCGTTCGATGGCTTCCAACCGCAGCAGTACCCGGTAGCCAGAGCGCCGCGAGATCAACGGCGACTCGATCGTGTAGGCCCGGGATTGTGGAGAATGGACAACCCCGTCGCGTTCCCCGGGCACGATGAGGACGTGCTCGTGAGCCTGCGTGTGGTTGTGAATGAAACGCAACCGCTCGGAAACGTAGCGTTTCACCCCGCCGCTCACCGGAGAATAGAACTGAGTGAGGTCGCAAACCTTCATGGGGCTAGATAACAGGACAAATGGTCTGCCCCCCGACCCAGCGATACGCCGGAGTTTTTTCCCACAGAGGCCCACGTCCACAGTGGACGGCGTACCACGCGTGGAAAACAGATGGGGAGCGAATGTGCCGAACACCGTCGCCGACGAATACATCCGCCCCGTAGCAGTTGGCTATCGTTAGCAGCAGAGGGCGCCGAGTGAGCAGGGAAATCCAACTCCGGCGGCTGTCGGAGATTTTCACACCGAACCCAACAAGCACACCATTAGGATCCCGGCCCGGCAATGCCCGTCCAACTATCGCCTTGGCCCGTGACTGCTGCTTGGTTTCCTGGCCAGAGGACACACAGTCCATGAGCACTGGATGACGGGGCAGGGCCGCGATCATCCAGCGGCTTCCACGGCCTCAATCATTCGCACGGCTTGGGCGGTGGCCACCACGTTATGGACACGGAAGATCGAGGCCCCGCAAAGCATCCCCTGAACGACACAGGCGATGGTGCCGGCGTCGCGCATGGCGGGTTCGGCAATCTGGAGCACCTCGCCGATGACGGTCTTGCGGGAGACGGGCAATAGGATCGGGCGCTGGAACCGGTGCAGGACATCCAAGCGCCGGTAAATCTGCAGGTTATCCTCGCGTTGTTTGGCGAAATCGATGCCGGGATCCAGGATGATGGCTTCGCGCGCCAGACCTGCGGATTCGGCTAGGGCGATTTTTTCGGAAAAAAAGCTCTCCAGACGCCCCAGGATGTCTTCGTAGTGGACATGGGTATGGGGGACTTTGGGTTCGCCGATGCTGTGCATGATCAGCAGCGCGGCACCCGATTCTGCACAAATCCGGGCGTTCTCGTCGGTGGGCAATGCGCTGATGTCATTAAGGATATGGCCACCGGCTGCTAGGGCGGCCCGGGCCACGTGTGGACGCCACGTGTTGATGGAGATCAAGGCGGGCCGCTGTTGGTCCTGCCACGCGACCAGGAACCGGCACAACTGGGCGGCTTCCTCCTCTTCGCTCATGGCTCCGCGATTGGTGCGGGCGCTTTCGGCTCCGATATCGATGATATCCGCGCCTTCCCCGGCCATTTGGCAGGCCCGTTCCACTGCACGGTCAATCTCGACGATGCCATCCCCGGAAAATGAGTCCGCCCCCAGATTGAGGATGCCCATGACCAAAGGCCGTCTAGGGAAGTCCACGACCGTCCCCCTGGCGATCAGGCGCATGGGAGTCCTCTGGCACGCATGTTCCAGGGTGGGCGGGGGCTCCGGGGACCGGACCGAAAGGCTATCGGAGACGCTGCCAGTCATGGCTGGATACCCAGTGCCACCCCGTAGCGTTTGCGTTTGGAGAACCGGGCTACTTCCGTGAACCCGATCTCCCGCGCCAGGGCTGTGGCTTGGGCGAAACCGGCCCCGACCTCCTCGGGAGCATGGGCGTCGGAGTTGATCAGCATTGGAACGTTGGCCTCGTGGGCCATCACCAAGAACTCGCGTGCCGGGTATAACTCGCGGCATTGTTTGCGTAATCCGGCTGTGTTGATTTCGAACGCCGTCCCGGTTTCCGCCAAAGCCGCAATGGTTGGCTCGTAAAAGCGGCGAAGATCACCTTCTGGGCGAAAGCCGAACTTTTTAGGCAAGTCTGGGTGGGCCACGAAGTCGAAGAGCCCGCTGCGAATACAGCGTTCGTACGCGGGCCAGTAAGCGGCCCAGATCTCCTGGGCATTATCGGCATGGCGGCCCAGATACATGGGGTGGTCGACCTCCCAATCTCCCAGGTAATGGACGCTGCCGATGAAGTAATCCCAATCGGCCATCGTGGCCAATTCCTGAATCCAAGCCTCTTTCCCGGGCAAATAATCGACCTCCAGCCCCAAACGGATCGTTAACTGGGGAAAAGCCGCCCGAGCCTCTCCGACGGCCTCCAGGTACCGGGGCAAATCCTCCAGGCTCATCCGCCAGTCATCAAAGGGGGTTGCCATCGGGTTATGATCGGCAAATCCCAGTTCTTGGAGTCCTAGCGCCACGGCTTGGGCCGCCATCTCAAGGGGCCATCCAGTCGCATGGTGGCAAAGCGGTGTATGGACGTGGTAATCAGCGCTCATGGCAGGAGGGAAGTGGAAGGTGCAAAGCCCAAAGAGCAAAGAGCAAAGTTTGGGGGGCGCCGGAGAATGACCAATGACGAATGGCGCAAAACGGCAGGTGGAAGGCGAGTCAGGCAGAGCGGGAGGTCGTGACCCCGAGCGCGTTGGCCGGTCGGGGCGGCCGATCCGGCCTGGAAGGCCAACGGCCTGATCTATTCCCAGCCCGGGGCAACGCCCGGGGAGGCCCCCGCCTAAAAAGGGGGGCGTATTGGTTTAAACAGCATCCCCCGGAAGAGTAGCCCCCATTTTGCCCTTTGCACTTCCCCATTTCCCTTGGAAACTGCCTGTCCTATGAATTTTATCGATTCCGTCTTTCAGAAATTGAAGCGGCATCCCAAGCGGATTGTTTTTCCAGAGGGTACCGAGCCCCGGGTTCTAAGAGCTGCTGCACGCTTTGTGAAGTTGCACTTGGGTGCGCCGATTGTGATCGGACCCAAGCACGAAGTTGAACGGGTTGCTTTGGAGGGGAACATCGATCTGGACCACATCAAGATTATCGAACCGGCCAAGGCAACGGACCTGGAGCTGATGGTCGAGCGCCTTGCCAAGTTGCAACGCTACCGGGATATGGGGCCCCAAGCGGCCCGCGACATCCTGCTACAACCGAATTATTTCGCTGCAATGATGCTCCAGTACGGGCAGGTGGACGGTCTGGTCACGGGCGCCGGCGAAACCAAGAGCAGTACGTTGCGGCCGCTGCTGCAACTCATCAAGCCGCTCCCGGGCACGATGAACATCTCCAGTTGTATGATGCTGGACCTCTCCAATAAACGGTATGGCGAGCGCGGGGTCATGTTTTTTGCCGATTGCGCAGTCATTCCCGACCCAACAGTCGACCAGTTGGCCGATATTGCCCTGCAGACCGGCACTATTTGCCGACAGCTAACGGGTATCAAACCGCGGATCGCCATGCTGAGTTTCTCCACAAAGGGCAGTTCCACCCTGGCCTCGCCCCAAAAAGTGGCAGCCGCTACGGCCTTGGCCCGCCAGCGCGCCAGCGCACTCGGTCTGGAAATGGAGGTGGATGGTGAAATGCAGGCCGACACCGCGCTCTTGCCCGAATTGGCGGCCCTGAAGTTTCCCCAAAGCCTGGTAGCGGGACGGGCCAACGTTTTTGTGTTCCCGGATCTCAACAGCGGGAACATCGGCGTAAAACTTGTCCAATATCTCGCAGGAGCCGAAGCCTACGGGCAATTGCTCCTGGGTCTCTCCAAGCCCTGTGCCGACCTCTCCCGGGGCGCCTCCGAAGATGATATTCTTGCCGTTGCCGCCATCCTGGGGCTGCAAGCAACCGAATTCCGCAAGCTTTACCCGGAAGACTCGATTTAAGAAAGATCCGGGTCCCGCGTGCACGGTTGTACGCTGCCGGAAACGCAGAAATGAATACGACCACGCCCCGTATTTTCATCGCCGCCACGCAGCAGAATGACGGGAAGACCACGACCTCGCTCGGTCTTTTCGCGGCTCTCCAGAAGCGGCTTGGCCGGATTGGGTTCATCAAGCCTGTGGGCCAGCGGTTTGTGGAAATCGATGGGCACCGGGTGGACGAAGATTCGGTTCTCATGAACCAAACCTTCACCGTGCGCACGCCGATCGAGGCGATGAGCCCGATTGCCGTCGAACCGGATTTCACGCGGCGCTACATCGATAACCAGAACAACGAAATGCTGGTGCGCCGGATCCAGAACTCCTTTGACCGTGCCGCTTGGGAGAAGGAGTTCGTGATTATCGAGGGAACGGGCCATGCCGGTGTGGGATCCGTATTCGACCTCTCCAATGCCCGGGTCGCCCACCTGCTGGCCAGCAGAGTGGTGCTCGTGGTCAAAGGCGGGATCGGACGCACCATTGACGAGGTCGCCCTCAACAAGGCCCTTTTCGACAAGGAAGGCGTGGAGGTGCTCGGCGTCATCATGAATAAGCTGCTGCCCGGAAAGTTCGAGGAAGTACGCGACTTTGCAAAGCGCGGACTCCAGCGGCTAGGAATCGAGCTCATCGGAGCCATCCCTGACGAGCCGTTGCTGGCCAACGCGACATTGGGCCAGATTTGCCGAACGATCAACGGCGAGTTCATCAACGGCAAATCCCGCTCCCGGCGCAGGGTGCAAAAGGTGATTATCGGCGCGATGAATTCCACGCATGTGATGGAATACTTTACGCCGGGCACCTTGGTCATTGCGCCTGGGGACCGTGAGGACGTGATTCTGGCAGCGCTTTCGACGAACACGCTTAGCGAGGGAGAAGGCAATACGATAGCGGGCCTGGTGCTCTCGGGCGATCTTCTGCCCCACCAGAGCGTGATGGATCTGTTGGGTCACTCGGATGTGCCCACCATCACCTCCGCCCAGGATAGTTATACGGTGGCTAGCAGCATTTACTCGATGACGGTCAAGACGTTGCCCGGGGATGTGGACAAAATCGATCTGATCCAGGATTTGATCGAGCGTTACGTGGATATTGATCGCCTTCTAGAGAAGCTCCAGTAACGGGATTTACAGGATGGGGGGGGCTGGGAGGTGGGAAGGCGGAACTAGAAAGTTTTTGATGGGAACAGCCGCAGCTGCTTTACTTTCCACATCCGCCATCCCACATCCCACTTCTGCCCAGTGTTCCTCCGATTGGGAAGGTTGCTGCTCGCTCTGGCGCTCTGTGCGTCGCTGGGATTTCATCTTGCCGCTCTCCAAGCCGCAGCTTGGACTCAGATGCTCGTGGGCTATTCCCAGAGTGAAAGTTTCGGGCAAGCTCTTCGAAACACCTTCGACGGCAAACATCCTTGTAGCCTCTGCGTGTTGGTTCAGCACGAGCGCACGGGCGAGAAGCAGGCCCAGTCGCAGCCGTTGGTTAAGAAACTCCAGGCCGTGCTCGTCCAAAACACGGCGCCAGTCACTTTTGCGGTGGGCGCTTGTGAATACCCGGAATTGTCCGTCCATAGCGGACTGATTGCGCAACGACCGCCGGTACCCCCGCCCAAGGTGTAGCCCGGCCCATGCCGACCGGGCAAAAGGTTGGCACACAGTCCCAAGTATTCGTCGCGCCTTCCTGCGCACGGGTCCCGGCTATCGCCGACCGACCGCATCCTATTCCAATTCTATCCCGCGTCCGCCGGTTAGCGGACATCCGCAGCTATGAAAAACTTCTTCTTAATTCCTCTCATCGCAGCCGCTTTAAGCGCAGGAGTGCTTGCCGATCACGGCCCAGGCACTTCAGGCAGCGGCGCGTTTACTGAAAGCGCTGAAACGCTCAAGCCGCGCCAATGGTCCGCTTCGGTGCGGACTGACTGGACCGAGTTTGATGTGCCAAGCAGCCGCCAATTAGAGGGGAAGGATAGAATCGATTTAATCGAGCGCTCCTTCCTCACGACGATGAGCTTGGGTTTGGGAATCACCGGGGATTTTCAACTCAGCATGAGTTTTGGGTACTACGCGGCAGAAGGCACCCGGGAACTCGAACACGAATCCCATGAGGCTGGACACGGTGAGCCGCACGGGCACACAGCGGAACCCGGCGAGGCCCATGAAAGGGGCGGGCCGCCCGAAGCGCCTGCCGAGGGCCACCAAGCTCACGAGCGCGCCCGCAAACAAGCCTTTACCACCTTCGATCCAGACGGCTGGACCGATTTGTGGATCGCTGGAAAATACCGGCTCTACCGGGGTCCCGCAGGCCAGATCGCGCTCTATGGGGGCATCAAAGCGCCTGTGGGCGAAACGCGTGTCATCAATAGCGCGGGCGAGCGGGTAGAACCGGCGGCAAGCCCCGGAACCGGGGCTTGGGACGAGATGCTCGGGCTCGCATACACTCAGGCGCTGGCCCCCAGCTTGGCTTTGGATGCCAGCGCCCAATACACCTTGCGCGGTAAAAAGTTCGATTACCGGTTGGGCGATCGGGTGGACGCGGGCGTGTCCCTGGGCTGGCGGGTGCTGGGGCAGGCCAAGACTTATCCCCAAGTCAGTCTAGTGGGCGAAGCCAGCGTGCGTTCGGTGGCCAGGAGCTCAGCCCCAGGGGATCACGACCTGAGTACCGGGGGCACTGTGTTTTTCCTGTCGCCCGGAGCCCGTCTCCGGTTCAGCGACCATGCGGGTTTGAGCGTGGCAATTCAACTGCCCGTCGTACAGGATCTCAATGGCGATCAGGTGGAGACAGCGTTCCGGCTCACCGGCAGCCTGAACTTCAGCTTCTAATCATGCGTTTGCTTCCCCTCTTAGCCCTGTTTATTTCAGCCTGTGCTTCACTTCCACCGGTCCCTCCGGCAGAAGCCTCCGTCGCGCAATGCCTGGTCTGCCGGTGCCGGCGCGACTTCGATTGTTTGGAGGTCGATAAATCCCCGCGCACGCCACACGCGGACTTTGCCGGGCGCACCTATTACTTCTGTGGGGAGAACTGCCGGAAGGAGTTCGAGCGAAATCCCGGCCGGTACACGAGGTAGATTTAGAGAGGACTTGCAGCCCGCTGTGGCACGGGCTTCCAGCCCGTGGACCCCGTTGCCGTGGATCGGGCCGAGCCAAGCCTCCTGTGCTCCTGGGCCACTCAGGCTGACTCGCCGGAATGGGAGGACTTCGGTGAGAGCTCGTTTTTCCGTCCATGCTGCGGGGTTAATCGCGGAAGTTCTTGAATGCCAATGCGACGCCGAAATCTTTGCTGCGCAGGAAAGCGATGACCTCTTGGAGATCGTCCCGCTTCTTGCCCGTGACCCGCACCTGCCGGTCCTGAAGCGTGCTCTGGACCTTGAAGTCGGCACCCTTGATGGCCTTGGTGATCTCCTTGGCCTTGTCTCCTTCGAGCCCCTGCTGAACCTTGAATTCCTGGGTCGCGTGGCCCAAAGGCGAGATGGCCGGATCCTTGCGCTCGATATTGCGCAGGTCGATGTTGCGCTTGGCGAGCTTGGCAATGACGATGTCGCTTAGGCTCTTGAGCCGACTGGCATCCTCGGCGCTCATCTTGATGGCATTCTCCTTGCCATCGAGTTCGATGGTGGCGGTGCTGCCCTTGAAATCAAACCGCGTCACCAATTCCTTGTGGGCTTGGTTGATCGCATTGTCGATTTCCTGTTTGTCGACTTCAGAAACAATATCAAAGCTAGGCATAAGAAGGACTGTATCGGTTTATTGGTAGGATCGGACCCGGTGATCGCAAGGGCATTGTCGATGGAATGTCCTCACTCCAGGCGCAGCGCTTTGACCGGATCCAGACGCGCGGCAAAGTAAGCAGGGACCAAGGCTGCCAGCGAACAGATCGCAAAGGCGCTCACGCAAATGACGGTCACATCGTGAGGGACAATCTCCGCAGGAATCTCGCTGAACTGGTAAATGCCTTGGGGAAAAATGTCGATGTGCAGGGCATTCGCGAGCCATTGCTTGAATTCGTTGCGCCAACGCACCAAGCCGATGCCAGCCAGCAGTCCGGTGATGTTTCCGAACACGCCAACGATCATGCCTTGGGCCAGGAAGACCCAAACGATCTGTCCGGTGGTTGCGCCCAGTGCCTTCATGATCCCGATCTCGCGCGTCTTCTGGACGGTGACCGTGATCAGGGTGTTCATGATCCCGAAAGCGGCGACGATGACGATGAAGAGCAGGAGAAAGAACATGACGTTGCGCTCCATGCGGATGGCGTCAAAGAGCTGCTTGTTGAGATCGATCCACGTCAACACTTCCAATCGGCCGTCCACGAATGCCTGGATCCGCGCTTTGACGGCTTCGGCTTGGTAGGGCTCAACAGTGCGGATCGTTAGCCCATGCAGGCCATCTTCGAGCCCGTAGAGTTCCTGGCCGACGTGGAGGGGCACCAGCAAATATTCGGAATCATAGGCATAGCGGCCGGACTCGAAGATGCCGGTGACCTCCAGTTCCTGGGGCAGCACCATGTCACGCAGATCAGCAAAGCTCTTCTTATTGGAGGGATCCTTTTCCGCTTTGTTGAGCTCGTCGACGATAGCGCTCATATTCCCTGGCGAATAGACCACGACCTTGTCCCCGATGGTCACTCCCAATTGATCGGCTAATTCGCGCCCAACGATTGTCTTGTCCCCATCCAGGTCCAATTTTCCCCACTTCACGGCTGAACGGATGTCAGTGACCTTCTGCTCACGCTCGAGCTCAATTCCCCGGATCTTGGGCGCCAGTCGACGTCCCTTGAATTCCACGATCACCGGTCCTTGGACAAAAGGTGCTGAGGCCACGACGCCGGGAGTTTGGTCGATCTTCGCATCCAGATCCCGCCACTCGCGCAGCACAGTCTCACTGGTGACCAGCACGTGGGCATCGAAGCCCAACACCTTGCGCCGCAGCTCCTGGTCGAAGCCGGTCATCACCGAGATGACGAGGATGAGCACCATGATCCCGAGCGTGACCCCGACGATCGAGATGATGGTGATCGCGGAGACGAAGGTGCGCTTCGGCTGGAGGTAGCGCAGGGCGAGGAAGAGGCTGAAGGGAGTTTTCAGGAGAGTTGAGTGTTGGGACTTGAGTTGAGTGGCGCTCGATCGCCGGCATGTCCGGGCGCATGGCGGGCGAGTTGTCGCCACTCAACACTCAACTCTCAACTCCCAACT
>JAYVTN010000247.1:0-3637 GCA_043788785.1 Spartobacteria bacterium
GTCAACCATCACCATGCAGTGCGCCCGGTCCCTGTTTCTCTGGCAAGGACGCTCGTGGGTGCGCAAAGGCTTGGAGGCCTACTACACCTTTTGGATGGAGCTTGTTTTGTCTAAAAACCGGATTTTTGAGCTCTACGCAAATGTGATCGAAATGGGAGATGGGGTTTACGGGGTGGAAGCCGCCTCCCGTGGCTATTTTGGACATCCAGCAGAAGCCCTGAGCCTGGGGGAAGCCACCGTGCTGGCGGCCCTTCTACCCAATCCCCGCCATTGGCACGCGCTCCATCCCGAGCCGAAACTGGCCCGCCGCCAGGCCAGAATCCTGCGGGAGACCAAGATTGCACTGGCTTCGCCCCCCGCGCGGCTCCCGGTTCCGAAACCTTAGGCCCGGCGGGCGTATCGGAGCCCTAAGATACGCGTTGATTTTTTCTGAATCAGGTCTATCGAATTAATAACCAGTTTCCTTAACAGACTGAATTTTCCCCCTATGAAAATGATCCCCCTCTATAAAACAATTTCTGCCGTGACTTTTAGCTGCGGCCTGCTTTGCGCTACCAGCTTTGGGGCCGAGAAGAAGAAGGATGCAGGCGGGGGACAATCTTATTTCTTAACCCAACACGTTTCAATCACCACCGACGCTGGCGTCATGGGGTTCCCTCCAGGGACCGAGGTGAAGAAAGTGGGCACCATCCCCAATGGGCTTAAAGTCAAAAGCGCGGATGGGAGCCTTTTCAACGTGCCCAGCCTCCAACTGACCACGGAAAAAGCCGATGCTGCAGCCCGGGCACAGCAAGATGCCGCCCAGCAAGCCGAGATTCGCTCCCAATCGGCGGCACAGGCCCGCGACAGTGAGGAACTAAAGAAATCGGATGCGCAGGCGCAACTCGTGCGACAAAGGGAGGCACAAGCCACCCTACCTAATGGCGGAAGTTTGGCCCCTTCGGTCAACCTCACCGGCACGACGATGACCTCGGAGTCTTCGCTCTCCCAAGGCCCGAAAGACGCTGGCGTAACGGTCAGGCATCCAAAACCCGTCGCTAGGAACAACAACAACAATAATAAAAGGCGCCGCTAACAGGAGCGGACTTCCTCGGCACCTAGGGACGGCCAGGGATTGGCAGGAGGTGAAAGGGGAATTCCGGTCAGCCCTCCAGTCGGCTAGATGCTGGAAGCTGGGGAAGCGAGCTCAGGAAAGGTGCTTGGGGACTGGGTGCGCCAACGGGGGGGGGGCCCCTATGAAGGAGGGGGTTGGGCGTTGACACCTTGGCAGCAAGAAGCAACAAAGTTAGGCATGCCTAACTCCCGCTGGTCCATTGGCGCGTCCCTTTTATCGCCCATCTTCGTTGCCAGCTTGTCTGTCGCCTTGATGGCCGGCGTGCCGGCCCAAGACGCGGTGGCAAAATCCAGCTACACCCTTTTCCAAGCCACTCCAGTGGCTCAACTGCGCGAATTGTCTACTGATCGGCCCGACCAGACCGAATCTCCCTACACAGTGGATGCCGGGCACTTTCAGGTCGAGCTGTCCTTTGTCACTGCCACCTTCGACACCGACCGCTCAAACGGAGGCAAGGTGCGCACCCGGGCTTGGGATTTCGGATCCATCAATCTAAAGGCAGGTCTTCTCAACAATGTGGATCTCCAGTTTGTCCTCGACCCCTATGTGGACTCCCGCAGCCAGGACCGGGTGACTGGGAGGATGGAAAAGGGCTCTGGCTTTGGCGATGCCCAAACCCGGCTTAAGATCAACCTTTGGGGAAATGACGGCGTGCGCACGGCTCTGGCCATCATGCCCTACGTGAAATGGCCGCTAAGTAGGGCCAGTCTGCGGAACGGCAAGACCGAGGGAGGGATCATCATCCCGCTCGCCATCAAGTTGGCAGCGGGCTGGAGCGCAACAGTGATGACTGAAGTGGATTTTGTTCACGACGAGGGGGGCGGCTACCGTCCCGAATTCATCAATTCGATCAGCTGCGCCCATGGGATCGCAGGCTCGCTGGGGGGCTACATCGAGTTCTTCTCCGTGATCAACGATGGACCGGGCTGGATCGGACAGGTGGACGTTGGCTTCACTTATGCACTCAACGAGCATTCGGCGCTCGATTTCGGCTGCAACTGTGGGGTGACCAAAGCTGCGCCCGACTTCAATCCGTTTGTGGGCTATTCCATCCGCTTTTGAGTGCCAGCCCTTCGCCGAGGTACCGCTGCGGGACGGCGCGCCCGCAGCCCCAGGGATTATGGCGGCGGCAGCGGCCCGGCGGGCTGCGCGGTCCAGCGCGCAGTCCAGCCGGGTTTTT
Source organism: Spartobacteria bacterium (assembly GCA_043788785.1). GTDB lineage: Bacteria > Verrucomicrobiota > Verrucomicrobiia > Chthoniobacterales > Chthoniobacteraceae > CAIURC01. The sequence continues at coordinate 2,295 of JAYVTN010000247.1, forward strand.
CGATGCGCTTACGGAAGAGCACCGTGTTGTCAAGGTCGAGATCCTTGCTCCATATGAACTGGGCGCCTTTGAAATCGTGCTCGTAATACGGCTGCTTCGGATTCACGCGCTCCTCGGCGAAGGCGGTCGCGGCTTCCCATTTGCTGTCGTCAAAGTCGGGCGAAAACCAATCCGCCGGACGTGGCTCCGTCTCCACGCGCGGGTTGGTGATGTCGCGGTTCATCGGTCCGCGCTCGATGCATTTCACCTTCCAGGTGCCATCGGTCACGGTGCCGTCGGCAAACTTCAGAATGAAGCCGGCGTCGCCGATGTGGTTGCCGTATTCGAGCCCGGTTTTCGGGTCGGCGTTGTCGTGGGCGATGACGGCAATAGTCATCGGATACTCCGGCAGCAGGTCCACGCTCACGACGTTGTGCGGGAGGAAAGCGATCGGGTCCACGACGGCGAGGCGGCCGTTGATGTAGAGGGCGAACCAATTGTCCGCGTAAATCTCGGCTTTCATCGTGTCGGCCATCGTGGCCTTCACGAGGTCGCCGCCCGCGCCACCGCCACCGCCCGGCGGACGACGTTCGCCGCGGGGACTGCCGGATCCGCCCGGACCGCTTTCCGCCTGCCCGCCGGCGGCACCTTCGCGCGAATAGACGACGTTCAGTGAAGCGATCGCGAGCACCTTGTCCTTAATAGCCGTGAGCAGCACCTCGCGCGACACCTCACGCGGCGACTGTGTGATCTGCGGGGCGGCGGAGAGCGCATAAACCGTGAGCACGTAGGTCTTCGCGCCCGGTCCCTGCGAATGCGGCGGCTCGTAGCCGAGCGCCCCTTTGAAGCTTGTGCCGACTTTGCCGATGCCACTCGCGTTCTTCGGCAGGCTCGTCGTGGACGCGGGGATGTCCCACATCGTCCAATACGACTTCACCACATTGCCCGGCGCGAGGTGGTCCATGACGAGCGCAAAGCTGTGCGTGCCGACCGGCGCGCCTTTCCAGGAAAGAGGCAGCGTCGCGCCACTGCCGTCGCCCGTGAAGTCCACCGGCAGCTTGCCATCCGCGCCGATCTCGGGGCTGGTTAGGACGAAACTCGCGCCCGGTTTTTTCATCGCGTCGATGCCGACGGCCGGGCGGGTCTCTTTTGCGGCGCCGTCTGCACCCGGCCCGCTGCGGTGATCCTGCGACGGGCCCTCCCGACGCTGCTGCCCGCCACCTTGTGGGCCGCCACGTTCACGGCGCGGTTGCCCACCGCCTTGGGGGCCGCCCTGCGGTCCGCCTTGCGGCCCGCCGCCTCCTTCACTCGGCGGCCCGCCCGGCCCGCCCGGCCCGCCCGGCCCGCCCGGCCCGCCCGGCCCG
>JAYVTN010000248.1:0-8311 GCA_043788785.1 Spartobacteria bacterium
CAAAACAAATGTTCACCCCGGAGGGGTGACAGAAAGGGGCCCTTCGACGATTCGAAGTTGGCGTATAAGACCCGGCACGCAAGCATCCAACTGGGCGTACGCCGGATAAGGGATCCACGGAGTCACTTCCGTGGAAGAATCGGTTCACTCATCGTGAAGAATTGGATTGGCGAGAGGCACGGGACATAAAATCCCTCAATCGCGTCATAGTGAATTTCTCCGCTGAATCGTGATCCTATAACGATTGGGAGGTCGATAGGCAACGATTGTACCCAAACAGGCTTATCACCAAACCATTCCGGGGCTTTTCCGTTATATTTCACGCGAACGGCATAGTATTTCCCAAAATTGCGACTGCTCTTTGGCAGGTGCTTTTTTGCCTCCTCAAGGTTCCTGACGACGTCCTCAACCACAAACTCCCCTTCAATGGATCGATGTGTGCTCTCAAACTGTGCGGAATCATGGCCCGCTTCTGCGGTTAGTGGCGGCTTAGAGTTGGACGCAGGACTGTCTGGGCTACCGGAATTGGAAAGCCAGGGATCTGTCTCTGCAATTGCAATCCGAGAACGCGCGGGTTGAAACCCGATAGAACGGTAGGTCACGGCAAAGCCTGCCAGCAATGCCATTGAGAGAATCGGGAGGAACTGTTTCACGGATGATTATTGGCGTTGGCCTAATTTCATCGCCGTCTATTGGATTGGGCGCATTTTGATCCAGTTCATGGGCTGTCCTGTGCCTGGCGCGCCATCGGGGTACAGGCCAAGCCCTTGATGCACTCGCCCTTAACAGCGCAAAGCTTGAGCGAGTTCTGGGGACGGCGCTGGAATACTGCCTTTCGGGATTTGACTCATCGGTTCTTGTTCCGGCCGCTAACCGTTCGCTGGGGTGGGGCTGGAGCCACGGCTACCGTGTTTCTGGTTAGACTCAATCAGGGCGGGCGAATCAATGACCGTGATTCCATCGGCATCCTTCCACGGCCCGTCCGCATCGACTTCTCCATTAGGGGCGTGAAGCGATGGAAGGCGTGAACCTCAAGGGGATGGCTAGTCCGTCCGGATTTCCGGGCTCGCCTTCGGCTGGGGTCAGCTGTAGCAGTTCCGGTGATAACCGCGAATAGAGCGCCCCCCGATGTATACTGCCGCCTCCAAGTCATCAGGTGTTCGGTCTCGATTCATGCTCTTTCCCGTTAGTATCGCAGTCGCTTTCCTCCTATGGGTTCTGGCCCTCATGGCTGCGCAGACCGTCTCCTGCGGCTAAATGCCCCACCCGAGGGTTGAACGGAATTAGCCCCGGAATCCTGTACGTGGATCGCCCCGGTTTATTGAGACCGCCCCGGAGAGTGCGGGGGAAGCCCAGTCGTCAGGCGTGGTTTCTTCAACCAACCGGACCCGTTCCCCCGCCCTCCGGGGCGGATTTCTCTACGTCCGACTAATTAGGGCACCCTGTCAGGGCTTCGCCGCCTGTGGGTTCGAATCCCAGGGCGTTGCCCTGGGCTGGGATAGACCAGGCCGTTGGCCTTCCGGACGCTTCAGGGGAAGAGCTTCGAATTATTTGTGGCCCCGGGGCAGATGCACACGTCCACCTTGCTCCCGGCGCCCGTATCCATGGGTGAGCATCCAATCAGATCGAGCCTAAGTCAAAGCAAAGGCCACGGCGGATTGGATGCTCACTTTTTTGCAATGAAGGCTGAATCGGGGGTGCGCGCGTTCGCTCTTCCGTCTTTACCGTTGCCCTGCGGACGCGCATTTGCGGACACGCGCAAGCCTAGGACACGCGCAAGCCTATGTCCTGGCTGCGCCAACCGCCCGGGATCCATTCAGACTTCACCCTTCATCCATTCCGCCAGTTGCCCCACGGTTTCGACTGGACGGCGGTTCTGAGGCGTTCCCCGCTGGTAGAGCTGGCTTTTGTGCCAAATCCACGACCCGGACGGGTACGGACCCACCTTCTCGGGGTCGCTCCAGGTATGGATCGATACCACCGGCCCACCCAAGGCTGCCGCGATATGCATTGGCCCGCTGTCGACACTCAGCGTCAGACGCGCCCCGCGGATCAGCCAGATCAATTGGGCAATCGAAGTGGCATTGAGCAGGTTGCTTACATGGGCCATCGGCTCAATCTGCTCCGGGCTGCGGCCAGCGATCACCACGGGATGCGGGGCAATTGCCCGGCAAAACCCGGTGACCTCCTCCGTACACAACGACTTGCCGGCTCCGCGCGAGAAGGGATGCAGCAGGATATAGCCCGGGGCTAATCCGGGGACGGGTGTTCCAGTGGGCATCGGCCATTCCAAGGGGGGCGCGGTATCGATGCCCAAGCTGGCGACCAAGGCCAGGTAGCGGTTGACGGCGTGGAGGTGGGAGCGTGCGTCGACGACCTGATCGTACAGGAAACGGGCACCTTCGCGGGCATCGGAGAGCCCAACCAGGGTCCGGCCCCGACATACCCGTCCGATCAAGGCGCTCCGGGCCAAGCCCTGGAAATCGAGCACCAGTTCGGAGCGGTTCCGGCGTATTTCACCAAGCCATGGCAGGAACCGGGTCAGGCCGGCTACGCCGCGGAATTGGCCCCGGGGAAAGAGGACGACCTCATCGACGCTAGGGTTGTCTTCCAGGAGTGGCGCCCATTCAGGGTTGATCAGCCAACGGAGTTGGCTGTGGGGCCAATGCCGTTTGAGAAGTGCTACGGCTGGCAAGGTATGGACCACGTCGCCCAGCGAACTGGGTTTGACGATAAGGATAGACGCTGGCGGGGTGGACCACAGTGGCACGGGCATAGTGTCTGCCCGGTAATCGGGGATTTCACAAGGCTAGCTGTGGCAAGGGATTCCAGCCCGTGGACTAGCCCCGCACTGCGTGGCACCGGCTTCCAGACCCGGACTGACACCCGCAAGTCGAGCGGCGGGAACTACAAAGGCCTTGTGAACCGTGGGCTGGAAGCCAATACCACTTAACGCGACCCAAAGGGACGGGTACGAATGGTCCATGGGCTCCACGCCCTGCCAACGGAAGCCGCTGCCCACGGAAGCCGCTGCCCACGGAATCCCCTGCCACAAGGCGCTTACTTGCCCAGGGCCAGTCGGTCGGCCAGGCGCTGGGGCAGGCCGGCCGCCACAATTTTGTCCTGGGCCGACCAGATGTCGTATTCGATCCGGCGCAGTTCCACGTGTTGGCGCTCCGGGGTGTAGATGCAATAGGAGGCGTGCCAGTCGCCGTCCCGGGGTTGGCCCACGCTGCCCGCATTGATAAAATACTTTTTCCCAAGCTCGAGGTTCACCTGGTCACAGCTCTGGCTACGGACGCCCGAGCCGTCGCGGATATAAGCCCGGGGCACATGCGTATGCCCATAAAAACACAGTTGCGTGAACTGGTAATTGAAGCTCGCTGCCGCATCGAGCTGGTTGAAGACGTAGCCCCACTTGTTAGGGGTATCCAAAGTCGCATGGACGATCGTGAAGTCGCGCACTTGGCGCACCATCTTCAGGTCGGCCAACCATTGCTGGTCTTCTTTACTAAGCTGTTTGCGGGTCCAAGCAATGGCTTCAGCCGCCAAGGGATTGAAAGCCGTCAGATCGTCCCCCTGGGAAGCCTGCTCGTCATGGTTGCCTTTGACCACCGGACAATCCAGGCCCCGCACCAGATCCAGACATTCTTTGGGATTGGCTGCGTACCCCACCACATCTCCCAAGCAGATGTAATGGGTGACTCCATGGGCTTCAGCATCGGCCAGAACCGCAGTCAGCGCTTCCAAGTTGGCGTGGATATCTCCGAAAACGGCAAATCGCATGTAGGTTTACGGGGGTGTTACAGGGCTCTGAATTCTTTGCTCGGCCGGCAGCTTCAATTTTTCTTCGAGTTCACGCAAGCGCCGGATGAGGGTTGGGAGATGTTCCTGCTTGCCCTTGCGATAAAAGGCGATGAGCTGGTCATAGGCGTCCTGCTCGTGTCCAGGCACTTGCGAGAGCTCGTAAGCAGCAAAACGAGCCGCGTACTGGGGCGCTTTTGGCAAGGCCGCGCACTGTTTATAGGCTTGGGCGGCTCGGGCGTGATCCCCAAACTTGTCCCGATAAAGCATCCCTAAGCGGTCGTAGAGGAGGGGCCGCTCGGGGTTGTTCTGGATTCCGCGCAGCAGGAAATCCTCCCCGAGTCGGAAATATTCGCGCTGGGCTTTGATCCGGAGCGCTTGGCGGGGCTGGGCCTTGTTTTCGAAAGCGGCGTAGCTGGCATTATAAGCCATGTGCCAGGAAGCGGTGTCCCAGAACAGGAGGGCGCGGGGCTGGAGGGAGGTGACCGTATCGAGGAGCAGTTTGAGACGGCCCCACTCCGTGCGTTGCCATGCGGAATTGGCTTCGATCCAAAGCACGTCAGCTACCGCAGCGCGAAACCCGCTGAGGGCGGCCAGAAGTCCCATCTGCCCCAGCTGTTGACGCAAATCAATGTTGAGCTTCGCGTTGTTGAAATACGCGGCCCGGTGCGTCTCGGTGAGGGCCTGTTCAAAGGACAACCGGATCCCGCCGAATAGGAGCAGGAGTGCGATGCCGCAGATTTTGAGCATGGAACGGGCTTTCACAGGGGTAAACTGCCGTATCCTTTGCCAAGGGCGGCCTAGGCGCAAGCTACCGTTGTAGCGGCCGCCCGCCCGGGAAGCAGGAGGGAGCGCCCGATGAGCCGAGGGCCCATGCCCGCCGAAAACGTTCTGGCCATGGCAGTCCCATAAGGCGCGTAAGTGCCCGGGCGTGCAAGGCTAGTGCGTCAACCGCTCATGGTGGGTGAGCAGTTTCTCGCGTAGTTCTTTCGAACGCAAAGGGGGAGTGGGGCCTGTTGGGTCGGGGTTGGGGGCCAGGTTTGTTGCAGGCCGCGTGGACGGGCCCGGCCGGGTGGCTTGGGTCGACCGGCCCGCGCTTCCAACGTGGATCTAGGTCCGAGGGTTCTTGATCGGAGGACTAAGTGTCTGAGGCGCGGTCGGCCGCAGGTGCTCTCGGCTTTCGGGATTGCCTGCCAGCAGCAGTGATGGCTTGCAGGCCAAGCGCGATGGCCGGTGTGCTCTTCTGGAGAGCCGCTTAGTTCCACTCGACTGTAACCGTTTTGCGCTGCTGGAAACGGTCATTGTAGAAGAGCTGCTTGTGAGCGACTCCGTACTCATGGACCAGTTTTGTGCATTTGACGTCGAAACAGCAGTACTCGGCGATATCCAGGAGCCGACCTTCCCGCCACCACCGGATGGCATCGAGCCCATCGCCGGTTTTGCCGACCTTCAAGGTAGCCGTGGCGATGGCATCCAGACCGAGCCGGTGGCCAAGCTTGGCCTCAACATCGGCCATCAGGTCCAAAGTCCGGCATTGGTGGGGCAAATCGAGCACGGTGTAACCCATCAACACTTCGTAATCAAAATTGATGACGTTGAAGCCAATAACCAGGTCCGCCCGCAGCAGTTGCCCGATAAGCGCGTCCACGTTGGCCTCCGTGTAAATCCGGTACGCTTCATTCAATGTGCTGTAGGTCACGCCGATAGACATCTTCATGTCTCGCTTCTTATCCCAGCCTCCGGCGTCATTGGCCGTGCGCTGGGTTTCGAGGTCGAAATAGACGATATCCCGGGACATTGCTGGCTTTTAGGGAATGGCTGCCCCTCAAGGCAAGACGCGATCACCAAAGAGGGCGATTGTGGCGTGGGCCCGGAGCCGATCGCTGCCGCGCATCGCCCGCCGTGCGGCCATTGGCTTCGAGCCGGGAACCAGACTTTTAAGCTTCCCGGGCCCGGAGGATTGCGCACACCAAACTGGCGCCAATGACTTCCAGACTATAGCTCTCGCCCACCCACTGCCGGGCCCGGCTTCCAATGGCCTGCCGTAATTCGGGGGACTCGCTTAGCAAGCGCAAGCGCGCGAGCACCTGGTCGGGTTGGTCCAGGTTGACGATGAATCCCGTGAGCCCTTCCTCGACTTGCTCGAGCATGCCGCAGGCGTTGTTAACTAATACCGGCAAAGCCGCCGCTTGAGCTTCCAGCACCACATAAGGGAAAGCGTCCAGTCCCGAGAAGTGTACAAAAGCGTCGTACTGGGCGTAGAGGGAACCGACGGCCGAAACATGGCCGAGGAACTCGGCTTCCCTGTAAAAGGTTTGGCGGAACTGCTCCAAGGCAATGCCAGAGCCAGCAATGCTTACAGAAATGCCCTCCTCGCGCAGGGCCTCGCCCGCGGTCTCCAAGAATTGCCCCATCGCGGCAACCTTCAGGGGGTAGTTGAAATTAGTCACGGCCAGGAGCTTCAGGCCGACTCTGGTATGGGCCCGGCAATTGAACGTTTTCGGATCGCAAGGAATCCGGGCAATGGTGCTTCGGGAAGCGATCCGCAGGCGGTCGACGATCCATTGCGAGACCGGAACGTAATGGTCTACGGCTGGGAAACACAACCGGTCCAAGCCATAGGAAACCAGAGCGCGAACCAGCGGGAACCCTGCGCGTTGTTTGAAATGGAAACGGATTTGGTCCCGCGACTCGGCGAAAAGATCGCCCCGCAATCTTAGAATCACTTTGCAATTGTGGAGCCTGGCCAGAGCGAGAATCGCGGCGAGGAACACCGAACTCATGTCAGTGAACACAGTTTGAGACCGGCTGCGGCGCAGGCCCTTCCAAAGCTGCCATACGAGGGCCAGACGCGGAAAGCGGCCCCCCGCGCGGAGTGTTTCCCAATCGATGACTTCCACTGTGCATCCCACGGCTCTAAACGGGCGCACGATCTCTCTTTGCCCACGTTCGCCGGTGACGATGGCAATGAGCGTACCGTTGGGGCTCTTATTCACGGTAGATTGCCATCATTGCCGAGAGGATGAATTCATCCGAGCTGAGGTTCTGGGTTTTTATATTAGCGGCCAAGGAAGCGCATAGTCCTGGTTGGCTGATCTTCTGGATGGCTTCGGCCAGGGCGGATGCCGACCGAGGCTCAACCAGCAGCCCATTGATCCCGTCGAGGACCACCTCTGGCAACGCTCCCACGCGCGTGGCGATCACCGGCCGGTCAAAGGCAAACGCCATGTATGCCACGCCGCTCTGGGAAGCCGCCGTGTATGGCAGGGCGACGACATTGGCTTGGTTGAAGAGTGCCACCATGGCTTCCTCGGCCACGAACCCCGGATGGACTAGGATGTTGGGGCGGGTCGCAGTGGCGGGCAGAGGGCCTTGGCCGGCAATGATCAGGCGGAACAGGGCCGGATCGAGCTGTTGGAAGGCTTCCACCAGATAATCTAAGCCCTTGTACTCGAGAATCCGGCCGAAAAAGAGGATCGTGAACGGCGCCTGCTCCGGAGCGGGGGCTTTGCCCGCAGCCCAGAGATTGTAATTGATGTGAGGTAGCACGTGGACGCATTTGAGCCCGAAGAGGCCGGGCAATTGGGCCCGAATCGCTTCGGAGTGGACCACGACTTTACGGATGAACACAAAAACCAGTGCGAGATGGATCCAGTGGAAGAGCTTTTTAAGCCTGCGCTCTCCCGGATGCGGCCTGGCATCGTGCAGGGTGATAACCGAATTGGTGAATGCCAAGGCCGGATAGAGCAACACTAAGTGAGGGTTCTCACTGTTTAGATGGATGGCGTCGGGTTTGAGTCGGAACAGCGCTGCGCCCAGGCGTGCCAGGTGAAGGTAATTGGCGATCCGGAAGGGGTTGAGCGTGAGGTCGGCCACATAGCCTTTAAGCGAGCCGTCCCCCGGATAATTGCGCACATAACTGAGATCGGCCTCAGCCGAGAGCGCGTGAATGAGCGACTCGGAATAATGCCTCATACCGCCGCGGTCCCAAAAGTTGAGGAAGGCCACACGGTAGCTTGTGCGTTCGGTGGCGTTCATGGAAAAGGAATCACCGGAGTGGCGCCAGGGAAACGGGCGCATTGCCGGGGCAGGCCGGAGGCCAGCGATGAAGGGCTGAGGCCGCTTATTTCTTGCCGAAAAGACTCCAACTGGCACCCTTCTCGTGCTTGCCTTCCTCAACCTTGAGCTGGCCCAGGAGGCTTTGGAGCCCGAGGTAGATCTTGTGCCACTGGGTTTCCACGTTGTGGATTGCGTCGGGCATGTCGCTCAGAAAGCGAAGGGAAGGTGCGTTTGCAAAAAGGGCGCTGACATCTTCCTTTCGCGGGGCTTGCTTCTCAGTGCTGGCAATAATCGCCTCAAGGCCTTGGGTGATGATGCTTTTGACCTCCAAAAACTGGTTCTCGTCTTCGCGCGAGAACTTCTTTTCGCGAGCTAGATTTACGTAGGTATTAAACTGCTTCCAGCACTCGATGTAATTTTCCAGATGCAGGATGAAGTCCTCCAGGGT
>JAYVTN010000249.1:0-7198 GCA_043788785.1 Spartobacteria bacterium
CGTCCTGGCGATGATCTACACCTTTGGGGATGTTAGCGGCGCTCATTTCAATCCAGCCGTGACCACCGGCTTCGCGTTCGCAGGGCGGTTTCCATGGCAGGAAGTCCCGGTGTATGTGCTGGCCCAGCTGCTGGGAGCTTGCCTGGCAAGCGGTCTCCTGCGCGTGCTCTTCCCTGCCAATCAACTCTTGGGAGCCACCATGCCGGCTGGCTCGACTTCCCAAAGCCTGATTCTGGAGACAGTGCTTAGCTTCTTGCTGATGCTTGTCATTCTCAATGTCTCCACCGGGGCGAAGGAAAAAGGTGTCACGGCCGGCATTGCCATCGGTGCGGTCGTGGGATTGGAAGCCATGTTTGCGGGGCCCATCTGCGGCGCGTCGATGAACCCGGCCCGGTCATTGGGGCCCGCGCTGGTGAGCCTGCATCTTGAGCACCTCTGGATCTATCTGCTAGGGCCCCTGCTCGGAGCCAGCCTTGCGGTCTATGCCTGCCGGTGCACACGCGAACCGGGCTGCTGCCGCTCAGCCCCCCCCGCTCAACCCTGAATCCAACCATGAAAGTATCTGAGTTCCACCAATTACTCTTAGGCTCACCTGCCCACGAACTGTGCTTTGTGCTGCCGGATGGCAGCCGGGTCCCCGCGCACTTCCATATCACCGAAGTCGGCCGCACCGACCGGCGGTTTTTGGATTGTGGAGGCACACTACGCCACCTGGCTGCATGCACTCTCCAAGCGTGGGTAGCCGACGATGTTGACCACCGACTAACGCCAGGAGCACTGGCCAGCATCCTTTCCAAGGCCGCTCCAATCCTCGAAACCGAAGAACTCGAAGTTGAGATCGAGTATGAGAACCGATTCCTCTCCCAATTCCCCATCCTGGGTGGGCGCACCGAGGGGGATATGTTGGTATTCCAATTAGGCACTAAACATACCGACTGCCTGGCCAAAGAGATCTGTGTTCCCGCTCAAGAGGATACCGGCTGCTGCAGCTCGGGAGGCTGCTGCTGATGAAAAAACCATTAGTGCTCATTCTGTGTACTGGCAATTCGTGCCGCTCCCACCTTGCGGAAGGCATTTTGCGGGCTGCGGCGGGTGATCTCCTCGAGGTTGCCAGCGCGGGGTCCAAGCCGGCGGGTTACGTGCATCCCATGGCGATTGCAGCCATGCAGGAGATCGGGCTGGATATTTCCGCCCATCGTTCCAAGCACCTCAACGAATTTCTGGGGCAACCCGTTGAAACCGTGATCACGGTGTGTGGCAATGCCGACCAAGTCTGCCCGATGTTTCCGGGCCAAGTGAACCGGCATCACTGGGGCTTTGAGGATCCCGCCCACGCGGCCGGTTCTGAGCAAGAGCAAATGGAAGTCTTCCGGAAAGTGCGCGACGAGATCCGGCTCGTGTTTGAAGCCTACGCTGCCGACCGCCGTGCAACGTCGCCGTGAACCACGAGTGCGACCGGGTGGTGTTCGCCCTTCGCCCTCCGAGTGGCATGGGCTTCCAGCCCATGGGCAGCCGTGTCGTCGGCCGACATGCGATCTCGTCCACATCTGCGCCCCCGCAGGAGGTAGTTCGGGGAAAGCCTGATTCACGGAGGCCAACGGCCTGATGATCGAAGGCCAACGCCACGATTCAGGAAGGCCAACGCCACGATTCAGGAAGGCCAACGGCCTGATGATCGAAGGCCAACGCGACGATTCAGGAAGGCCAACGGCCTGATCTATTCCAGCCCAGGGCAACGCCCTGGGATTCGCCCCCCGACGGCGAAGCCCTGAAAGGGCGGCCCAAATCTCACCCCCAGTTCGGCCGGCCGGTGTCCCGCCCGGTTCGGGGTTGCCGCACCAAAGCCAACTCCACCGGAAGATGTCCCCCCGTGGGTAAGACCATATTTGTCCGATACCCCATGGTCTTATCCCGGCATGAAACCCCGCCCGAACCCCGTTAGTCTCCTCAAAAGCCTTTTCCAAAGGCTCGCCTCCACCTTGCGCCACGAGGACGGCCCGGTATGGCAGGCCGAACTACCGCTGCAGATGGCCGTCGTCCGAGTCCGGCGTCAGCCCGCGGGCCGCTGCAGCTCCCGCCTTCAATGATCCCCGTGATTCTCAGGGCTTGCCCACGCAATAAAGCCGGTCGGTCGTGCGGATATAAAGTTCGCCCCCGGAGACCGCAATGGACGAGCGCGTCCCCTCCGGGCCACCCATCGGGATTGTCGCCAGCACTTTGAACTCTGCCCCGGTGTCGCAAACGAACACCGTCCCCTTTTCGTTGATGATGTAGAGTTTCCCATCGGCCACGGTGGGCGAGCTCCGGATCACCGTGCGCTCGCCCAGGTTGCCTTGCCACTGCTTAGCCCCGGTCTTCGCTTCCAGACAGGTCAACGTTTGGGAATCGCCATCGAGGACGAAGAGTTTGCCGTTGTAAACAGTGGGCGAACACACATCGGGCGTCTTTTTCTCGTCAAAGCTCCAGGCCACCCCGGACTCCGTGATGTCGCCCTGGAGATCCGTGCGGAAAGCCAGCATCTGTTCCTTCTTAGGCCCACTGACTATGGCCAACCCTCCCGCACTGACGGGACTGGTGATGACACGCATGAATCCCCCGTCCTTTCGGTTGATCCCGTATCCGCGCCAAAGTTCGGCTCCTGATTGGGGGTCATGGCCTGTGAGGCAGTTGCCCCCGGCCACCAGTAACTGGGCTTTGCCGCCAGGCCCAATGTGGGGAATCATCGTCGCATAGCTTTCCATCGACTCCAACTTCGCGGAGGTCGGCCGTATATGTTTCCACACGTTTTTGCCCGTCGCGGGATCCAGCGCCAGCAAGTAGCTCTCCCGCTCGCCCGGGGCCGAAATCCCTGGGTAATCGGCCGGCGCGGGGCTGCGCTGGAGGACTTGGACGAAGAGCTTTCCATCAAAAAGCAGAGGGCTGCTGCCGTACGTCCACATGATGGCGAACCGCCCGTACTCGGTGCCCAGGTTACGTTGCCAGAGGACGTTTCCTGCAAAATCCAGCGCCGCCAAATCCCCGGTGCCATAGAGCACGTAAACCGTTTTGCCGTCGGTTACGGGAGAAGGCGATGACATGTTGCCACGCCCCACCTCGATATTACCGGTGGCCAATTGCTTTTGCCACCGCACTTTGCCCGTGGGCCGATCGATGCACAGGAGCAGCAGGTTATGGTCCGCGTCCGGACTGGAGACAAACACCGAGTCGCCCCACACCACGGGAGTCGCTCCACTGGTTCCGGGCATGGGGACCGACCATCGGATTCCCTCGGTGGCTGTCCAGGAACTGGGCAGTCCCTTTTCGGGGGATGAACCGTCGAACTGGGGGCCGCGCCACTGGGCCCAATTCTCGGCGTGAGCGCATACAGCGAGGCTCAAGACACAAAGCGAAGAGAAGATCCTGGAGGGAGAAACGCTCATATCAGCAACTTCTATCAGATCGATCCGTAAGATTGAAACTAAAGGATGAAGGGCGCCTCAGCAAAACGGCCCCAGTAGTATTGGGCCGCCGCGAACCCGAAGGGTTCCCATTACCAAGCACACCAAGGCTGCCTGCCGGTCGGTGCGAATTTGTGTGACCCCCGCGGGACACCCTCTTTATCCGCAGATTGCGCAGATGTGATGCAGATGTCCTGCGCCTTAGCGACCTTTGCGTGAAACCCACCAAGGCGGTCGGGGAGTCGCACGCAAAGTCTTGCCAAGGCGCAACGTCGGGATGTCACAGAATGCACAGAGTGAGGAAAGCGTCTCCGAAAGCGTCTCCGGTGAGACTCTGTGTATTCCGTGTAATCCCTGGTCTGAGCCCATTTTATCCAGAGATTATGCAGATTACGCAGATGGTCTGCCACGCTGAGGCCACGGGAACACCAGTCCCCCAAGATCGCCCCTATCTGCGTCAATCTGCGGCATCTGCGGATACAAAGTCTATGGCTCTCTGGGTTCCTGAAACGTTGCGCCTTGGCGACCGTTGCGTGAAACCCACCAATCCCTGAGGCCGCCCAACGTCGAGGCGGCCCCGCCTATACAGGCAGCAACCACACAGGCAGTTAAAGCAAACGCATTTTAGGCTTCACTCTGTGTTCCCTAACCCTGCTCAAAATCCCGGGCTACTTACCGAGATCGAAGCAGACTAATTCGCCCTGGTTGTTGCGGACCCAGAGCTTGCCCCCGGCGTACGTGGGTTGAGCCCAGCAACGGCCCCCGAGAACCTTTGAGCGCAGGATCACGCGGAACCCAGTTGGGGAAGGCTCACCGACGACCAGCTCGCCGCGTTCGCTGAGAGCAATCAACTGGTTGCCTACCGCAACCAGAGAACCGCCGCCCACCGATGTGTCGCTCCACTTGGTGTTGCCGCTCGCTAGGTCCAGGCACACCAAAGGCGGCTTTGGCCCCGTCTTCCCATCAATTCCGTACACGTGACGGCCCAACAAGACAGGCGTGTTGATGTGGGCTCTCAGGTTCTTATTCTTCCAGACCTCGGTCACCTTGTTGGCGCTGACCTCGAAGAGCGCGCATCCTTTTTCATAGCTGCTGGTTACAAAAATGCGGTCGCCTTCAACCAAGGGCGTCGCTGCGTTGACATCGTACTCGGTTTTCCACTCCGTGCGCCAAAGCTCGTGGCCATCTCCAAGATCCAACCCGACCAAGGCCTCGCCTTTGAACATGACGACTGTACGTTTGCCCGAAATCGTGGCCACGACGGGAGACGCGTACCCGGCAGTATCGGACCCGCTTTTCCAGACCAACGCGCCCGTGAGCTTGTCTAGGGCGACCGTGGACGCGCCCTCGCCGCCCACATCACAGAGCAGCAGGTTGCCTTCGACCGTTGGGGAACCGGCATAGCCCCATTGCGGACGACGCCCCTTGAAATCCTGCTGGTAATGCTTGTACCAGCGCTTTGCCCCAGTAGCTGCATCCAGACAGAACAAATCGCCCTGGTGGCTGACCGTATAAACCCGGTCGCCATCCAAGGTCGGCGTCGCTGCGGTGCCGCCCTCGAACATCCGGCTATCCAAGGCCATTGGATACTCATGCACCCAGATGCGTTTGCCCGTCTTCGCATCCAAACAGAATACCGAGTCCCGGCCGTCGGCATTCCCCATGGAATAGACGCGGCCCGAGGCCACAGTCATTGAAGAGGAACCCGTGCCCAAGTTGGCCTTCCAAAGCGGTGTGAGGCTCGCAGGCCAGGCCGCCGGGGCTTTTTCGGAGGAGACCCCGTTCATGGAAGGTCCCCGGTAATGCAACCAATCACCATGGGCAGGCAGGGCGAGGCCGCTTGCACCGGTGAGAAGAGTCAACCAGAGGACCCGGGGCAGGCGCTTGAACAAAGGAAGGGCGTTCAGTTGACAGCGAAGTATGAAGGATGAGGGATGAAGGATAATGGGGTGGGAGCGAAGACCACTGCGCTTGCGCCCGTTCATCCGTGCGGGGATGTTTGAGACTCCGAGAATTTCCATGGCCCGACTATGTTGGTCATCCGGCAACACCGCAACCCTTGCCGAAAGACGCAGCGCAACGGCCGCCATCAATCCGCCCGATCAAACACGGTTGAAGTAAAGAGGAACGCGCTGCACCCCCGTCGGCGATGCCGCTAGCTGACTGCGAAGTATGACCCCCCCGCACCCCGATCGCAGCCAAGGCACTCTTTCTAGCCTCATAGAACGCAAAGGACTTTCGGCTGCCGGAACTGCTTCTGTGTTCTGTGCGTTCTTTGAGGCCATCCCCACCTCTGACACGGAGACGATTCCCCCAAACGGTTTTTTACCATGAAGGACATGAAGAAACATGAAGGCTGATTTTGGGTTTAGGGCTTGAAAGCCTCAATAATCTTCATGGCCCTTCATGCTCTTCATGGTTGAAAGTCATCGGTGTCCGGACCGGGAAGACATGAAGAAACAAGAAGGGGGGTGCCACGGAATACACGGAATCCTTCTAGCCTCATAAAACGCAAAAAACGCAAAGGCCTTTCGGATTCCAGCACTGCTTCTGTGTTCTGTGCGTTCTTTGAGGGCAGGCCCCATCCGGCTGGGCCAGAGCATGACGCTCGCCTCCCACATTTAACCCTTAAGCGCCCGTTAGCCGCTAGCCTCACGGTTAATCTCCTCCCAACAGCAAGCGCGCCTTCATCCGTCCACCTTCGAAGTGGGAGCGCCCTTTACTTGATTAGCCGCAGATTCAACGGGTACCGGAACGCAACGCCGTCGTTGGCTTTGATTGCCGCGAGGATGATACAGATGATCTGGAAAATTGAGAGGGCGAACAACAGAGGGATTCCGATCAGGACAAAAACCAGAACAAAAGCCACGCAAGCGTAGAGAGTCACCGAGATCTGGAAGTTGAGGGCTTCCTTGGCCTGATCGTCCACAAAGGGGTTCCCATCGCGCTTAGCCAGCCAGATAATCAGAGGCCCTAGCAGATGCCCGATACCTGAGAAATAGAACGCAAACGCACTGAGATGGGCAATCGTCGCCCACAGCCGTTCGTCCTTGCTCACTGCGGGGATGTTTGAGACTTCTGGAATTTCCATAGGGCCACTATGTTGATTGCCCGGCAACACCGCAACCCTAGTTGAAAGAGGAAGCCAGATAGCCCCATCAATCCGGCCAACCAAACACGGTTGAAGGATGGAGAGGAGGTGCCGCGCCCACCCGCCGCCTCCTCATCCTTCATACTTCATACTTCATCCTTCATCCCTCGGTGTTGTGTCTGCTTCCTGAGGAGCGGCCAGATGGGCCCAATTAAAAATCCGGCGAACGAAACAAGGTTGAAGTATGGATGGGACGCGGCGCATCATCCCGCCGCTTCATCCTTCATCCCTCATACCTCAACCTTTGGTTTATGCCCGCCCCTGCACGCTCGCCCCTTGGCCTCATTTTCCTGACCATCTTCATCGATATGCTCGGTTTCGGGATTATGATCCCTGTGCTGCCGATGTATGCCGAAGGGACCCGGTTCAATGCCACCCCGGCGCAGATGGGCTGGCTGGTGGGGATCTACTCCCTCCTCCAATTGGTTTGCGCCCCGATCTTTGGAAAACTTTCTGACCGGTTCGGACGCAAACCCATCCTGGTTTTCAGTATTTTCGGCACCTTCCTGGGGTTTGTTATCCTGGGCGCTGCCAACACGCTATGGATGCTTTTTGCGGGCCGGATCATTGACGGCGCCAGTGGCGGCAACATCTCCACGGCCCAAGCGTG
>JAYVTN010000250.1:0-3349 GCA_043788785.1 Spartobacteria bacterium
TCAGGCTCATAACCTGAAGGTCGTAGGTTCAAATCCTACCCCCGCAACCACTTTTATTCGAAAGTGAAAAAGTACGGCTCATAATCCCGCAGTGCTGGATCGTAGGTTCAAATCCCAAGTCACGCGGCCCATGGGTTCTGGCTTGGACGAGTCTTCAAATGCATCTTTCAGATGCCCGTCGCCTAGAGAACCGGCTGAAAAGCTACAAGGCAGGAATGGCTTTTTACCGATTCACAGGGTTGAAAAAGCGCGGCTCATAATCCCGCAAGGCTCCTCGCGCACTCCCGACTGCTTCAAACCGGGCTCCACGCCTGCTGGAGTTGCAACTTCATCAAGTCAAACCGCCCACGATGATAGAACCATCCGTACACACGGCAAAGCGGATAAGGATCGTGGACTACCCGCCCGGTGGACAATCGGCCGCGATCCGAGCCGGAAAAGAGCAGATAGCGCTCGGCAAGAAAAAACTCCAGGGACCCGACCTGAGCTCTATGTGTGTTGGTCTTCAGGCGATAGACAAACTCGGAAGTCCTGGAGTCTTGTAGACGCCGACTCTGGTAGTGGATGTCTCCAGAGGGCGCCTTTTGGGCCTGCATCCGGGCTCTCCAGTAAGGGAGTTGGAAAAATTTGCGCGCGAACCAAACCTTTACCGGCTAGCTCTTATCGAAGCTATAGCGACCCGGGCCAATAAAGATCAGGCTGGCGACCAGAATCGCCAACTCAATCAGGTGGGAGGTCTTGGCAATTCCCGAGGATTCAATCCCAATGACGATGGCAATGCCCAAGGTCACCAGGATGAGCAGGCAGGCTGGCCGGAACGCAAAGCCTAGAATGACAAGGATCACTGCCACTGTGGAGGCAAAGGCCACCATGAACCCCCAGAACTCAGGGAAAAACGTGATCCCGATCTGTTTCATGGGGAGCCCCAGTTTCTTCCAGGTCGCAATGCCGCCCGCCAGACGCGACCAGCCATGGAGCCAGATGTAAAACCCACCCATCGCCACGCGCAAAAAAAGCAACGCGCCATTACGGAAATTGTTCAGAGCGGACCACATGGACCGGGACGGTATCGGACACTTGCCTGATCGAACACGCCTAAAACACACCAATTAGACGCAAGGCAGCGATACTCGCAAAAATGAGGAGCAGCTTGGTAAAAAGTCTCTGTGGAACGATCCGGATCAGCCGCTGGCCGGCAAAAATCCCAACGCCAACCATGGGCATCAGCACCAGATTGAAAAGTAACGTCTTTGAGGTAATCAGACCCAGATGCAGGCTGAACGGGACTTTGAGAAGGTTCACCAGAAGGAAGAACCAAGCGCTAGTGCCCAGAAATTCGAACTTCGGCACGTCAATGGCCAAGAAATACAACGCCATCACGGGACCCGCGGCGTTGGCGAGCATGGTAGCCACACCGGCCCAAATCCCCATGATCCACGCAAAAGTCCGGCTATGCGGGATATGGGAGAAAGCGTCCGTGGCCTGCTTGCGCAAGCTGTGGAGAAGGACCATCAGAAGGACGATCCCCCCGATCACCGGACCGAATGCAGCTTCCGGGATCTTCTGCATTGCGAAAAACCCGAGAGCGATTCCGGCCAGAGTGGGCGGGAGCATACGCCAGATGTGCTTCCAGCGCGCATGCTGGTGAAAGACCAGAACCGAAAGCGCGTCTCCGCAAATGAGCAGGGGAAGCAGGACGCCCGTGGACTCCAAGGGCGGAAACAGGCGGGCCATGATGATCACTGTAAGCAGGCCCAAGCCAGAAAACCCGCTTTTGGAAAAGCCAACACAGAAGGCACCGAGAGCGGCCAACGTCCATTGGAGGGGGGTGAAAGAGGGAAACATCAGAGACGCACGCCGGGTATGGGGTGTGCGCGGGCGTTTGGGTAGCAAAAGATTCAGCCCCCCGCGACCGAACGGTCACGAAGGGCTGAAGTTCCCCCCAGACCAATCTTTTAAAGCTGTGGATCTGGTGGTCCGGGGACGCTGGAAGCGCATCAGGGAAAAGGATGATATTACCGGCTCTGCTTTAGGGAACCGCAACGCCCATCCAACAGCTCTCATTAGCCCGTCTTATCCCCCTAACCGCCTTCACTCCGGTGCCCTCAACCCCCATGAGTATCCACCTGTTTTTACGAGGATCCACTGGTTTCTACCAGGATCCACGGGATCCACCGGCCCGCTCATTTTACGGCGACCAAAGCGCCCACCACTTCTCCATTCTCGGTGTTCACCAGATGCCCGTTACTAGTGACCCCCACCAGGGAATTGTCGGTCTTGATCATACAACGGTACTCGTCGCTAGTGGGAGCCGTAACCACCCCGATGACGTTGACCTCCCCCGCTTGGTCAATCTGCACCAAGCGCGAGTCCGAGGTAATCACAAAACGATCCTTCGCGCCCGGCACGATACACACGGCCACAACTCGCGTCTTAGTTTCTGGAGCCGACTCGTTGATAGCCGTCCGCTCCACACCAGGAATATCCCCAAAGGTTAATCCACCCCGGGCTTGATTGCCGATACAAAGCAAAAACCCACAGGCCAATACCGCAGACCACGCCCAAACCGCACCCAGCTCCTTGCCAGAAGCTGCTGTCCACCCCCATTTTTGAATTTTCATAACCGACCGCTTCGCTCCCTCCAATTTGAAATCGTGAGAAGTCCCTGAAAAAGCCCTACGCCTCGCGGGCGAACTGCGCTGTGTGAAGGGTCAGGGTGGGCTTTCCCTGTGCGATAGGCGTCCAACCTACGAAACGGCAGGAATCGAGCGTTTCAACCCGCATTTCGGGGCAACCCATGGGCTCGAAGCCCTTGCCACGCAATTAGCCCCGTGGGCTCGCAATCCGCACGATCAGCTCGCCCAGGATCACTTCGGGCTCTTGGGAGGAACTCACCATCTTGAGATTGGCGGCCAAACAGGATTCCAAGGCCTCCCTCAATTGCTGGGATGTATACCGGTGCACATGGCTGGCAGCGATTCCCAGCGCATACGCATTGACCGTCCCATCCTTCTTCCTCGGCAGATGGGCCACCGCCTCCGCAGGCAATCGTTCTAGAGTTCTGCCGAAGAAAAACGGCTGTGCAGGCCGGCTCAGCTTGTGCCGGGCCATCAGGTCCTTGGCCACCAACAGATTGCGGATGGTCGGAATGATTGCCACCAGCAGGATGCCCACGGGCGACTCCCCTTGGAAGAGGAGTTGATTGAGGAGATCCAGGCAGCGCCTCAGATGGCGCTCGGCCAGAGCGTTGCCCAACTCGAACACGATCCCTGCCTTCGATAAAGGCACCATGAGACGGACGTCCCCCGGGGTGACCAAACGACGATCAGGCCCCAAATATAAATCCAGC
>JAYVTN010000251.1:0-4302 GCA_043788785.1 Spartobacteria bacterium
GTCGGACGGGTCGGACGGGGCGGACGGGGCGGACGGGGCGGACGGGTCGGACGGGGCGGACGGGGCGGACGGGGCGGACGGGGCGGACGGGTCGGACGGGTCGGACGGGTCGGACGGGGCGGACGGGTCGGACGGGGCGGACGGGGCGGACGGATCGCGCCTTAGGCCTGGAGGACCCTCAGGATCTCGTCCTTGTCGGCCCGGGCCGGGATAACGGCTCCGCACTGTTCCTTGGCGACGTCGGGATCCTTGAGGCCATGCCCGGTGACCGTGCACACAATCGTGCTGCCTTCGGGAATTGCGGGGAACCGGCGTTCCGCGGAGCGCGAGGGGTCCAGGGATTTGAAGAGGCCTGCAATGCTCGCAGCGCTGGCTGGCTCGACAAAGATGCCTTCATTGGCTGCCAGCCAAGCTTGGGCGGCAAGAATCTCGGCATCGGTGACGATATCGATAGCCCCGCCGCTCTTCTCGATGGCCGTGGTGGCTAAGGCCCAACTGGCCGGATTCCCGATCCGCACGGCGCTTGCGACCGTTTCGGGCTTCTCCACGACTTGATTGTAGAAGATCGGGGCCGCCCCTGCGGCTTGGAACCCGACCATTTTTGGAAGCCGTGTGGCTTTGCCCAGACCATGGAACTGCTCGTAACCCATCCAGTAAGCGCTGATGTTGCCGGCATTGCCCACGGGAAGCACATGGAAGTCGGGGGCATCACCGAGCTCCTCGATAATCTCGAAAGCCGCCGTTTTCTGGCCATGGAGCCGGTAGGGGTTGATCGAATTAACGATGGCGACCGATTCGGTTTGCCCGATCTCGCGAACCAGTCGCAGGGCGTCGTCGAAGTTGCCGTCGATTGCCACGACCTTGGCGCCGTACATGAAGGCTTGGACGAGTTTGCCAAAGGCGATTTTCCCGGCCGGGAGGAGCACAATACAGGCGATGCTGGCCCGGGCGGCGTAGGCGGCGGCGGCGGCGGAGGTGTTGCCTGTGGAGGCGCAGATCACGGCGCGCGCACCGTCTTCGACAGCCCTGGAAAGGGCAAGGGTCATGCCGCGGTCCTTGAAGGAGCCCGTCGGGTTGAGGCCCTCGTACTTGATGTAGACCTGGCAGCCCAGACCAATCCGGGTGCTCAGCTTGGGCGAGTGGATCAAGGGCGTGGAGCCTTCATTGAGGGAAATGAAGGGCGTCGTTTCCGTCACGGGAAGGTATTGCTTCCAGCGGGCCATCACACCGCGGTCATTGAGCGGGCGAAAGATCATGCGAAGTGTTCAACCCGGATCATGCGCGGGGTTTTTTTCACACAATTGAGCGCGTTGAGGCGCTCCAAGGCGGAGGAGATTTGGGCATTGGTGGCCTTGTGGATCATGAGCACCAGAGAGACTTCCTGGCCTTCGGCGGCTTCAGGTTGGAGAATCGAAGAGATCCCGATATTGAGTTCGCCCAGAATGCCCGCCACCTCGGCGATGACCCCCGGTTGATCGTCGACGGTGAGTCGCAGGTAATATTCGGAGACGATCTTGTCGATGGGCTTGCAGGTCCCGTAATGCCCGTGGGGCATGAAACCCAGATTGCGTCTGGGCGACTCGATGGCGTCGGCGGCCTCCACGATGTCGCTGAGCACCGCGCTGGAGGTCGCATCCTGGCCAGCACCGCGTCCGTAGAAAAGGGCTTCCCCGACGATATCGCCCCGCACGGCCATGGCGTTGAAAACGCCGTTGACGCTGGCGAGCACATGCTTTTCGGGAACCAAGGTGGGATGGACGCGGACCTCAATCTCGCCGGAATCGGCCTTGATGATCGCCAGCAGTTTTATGCGGTAACCCAGGCGACGGGCAAAACCGATGTCATTGGCAGTGAGGTGTTCGATGCCTTCGACAAACACTTTGTCCGGGGGAACCCAGAAGCCATAGGCCAGCGAGGCGAGAATGATGGCTTTGTGGGCGGCATCCCCGCCATTGACGTCCAAAGAGGGATCCGCCTCGGCGTACCCGGCAGCTTGGGCTTGGGCGAGGGCTTCCTGGAAACCCGACCCGTTCTCGGTCATCTGGGTGAGGATGAAATTGGAGGTGCCATTGACAATCCCGTGGACGGACTGGATGTGGTTGGCAATAAAGCCTTCCCGGATGGCCTTGATGATCGGGATCCCGCCCCCGACAGCCGCCTCGAAGAACACGGGCACTTTGTATTTATAGGCCGCTTCGAAGATTTCTTTGCCGTGCTCGGCCAAGAGCGCCTTGTTGCCGGTGACGACGACCTTCTTTCGCTCGATAGCGCCCAGGATCAAATCCAAGCTTTCCTGCTTTTGGCCCATCAACTCGGTGATGATCTGGATGGAGGGATCTTCCAACAGTTGGCGCCAGTCGGTGGTCAAAAGCTTGGAGGGGACATCCATCCCGCGGGCCCGGCCCGGGTCGCGCACGGCAATCCTTTTGATTGCCAATTCGTACCCGAGGCGCTGCTGCAACAGGGCGCGGTTCTGGAGCAGATGCTTGTAAACACCTGCTCCAACGTTGCCCATCCCGGCCAGTCCGATGCCAAATTGCTGCATGCGAGTTTTCAGAAAAAAATGAGCGTGAACTATCGGCTTCGTCGTTTGGGGAAGGCAAGCGGGATTTCTGGGGCCGCCGCTGGATGTGGGCATCCTAGCCCGGGATCATGGCTTTCGACTCGCCTCGAAAGCGGGTGAACCCATCCAGCACGCACGCGAAGGCGTCGCCCCGCATGCAGCAATGCCCACGAGCTCAGCGGGCCGTTTGCAGTTTGCGCCTGAGGATCCGGTCTCCGTTGGTAACATAGAGAAATTCCCCGCCCGGGCCTGAAAAGACGCAACTCGTCAGGGGCTTGTCCTTTTGCGGTTTGGCTAGCACCCCGCAGAGCCGGCCCGTGGGGTCAAAAATTTGCACCCCCAAGGCACTGGTCACATAGTAGCGCCCAGCGGTGTCGCAGGCCATTCCGTCGCCGCCAGAAGCGGCCTTGTACACCGGGGAGCGGCCGTCCGGGCTCTTCCCGTTGGTATCTATCTCGGTCCTGAGCGTCATGTACGGAGCTTTCCCTGTCAGGGTCCCGTCGGGTTCAATCCGGAAGGTCCATACGTTTTCGCCTTTATAGTCGGAAACCGCCAGTGTGTCTTGGCCAGGGGAAAGGGCGATGCCGTTGGGGCCAAGTATGCCGGTATCAGCGATGTGTTTTTCCCGGGTTTTTGCATCGACGAAGATGACTTGGTGCTGACCGGTTTGGGTAAAATAAATATGTCCCTTACGCGTGATGACGAGGTCGTTGGGCTGCACGTCGTCGGCGATGACTTCAATGGCCCCGGTGGCCGGGTCGATGGCGATGACCCGCTTCTTGGCGCCTTCGCAGGCATAGAGGCGTCCGTCGGGTCCGAACTTCAGGCCGCTCGGGCCTTCATCGCTGATCTTCGAGCGGGTGCCGTCGAGGGCGATCTTGAAAATGCCCGGCGCTTTCATGTCCGAGAAATAGAAATTGCCCGCTTCGTCGCTGGCCGGGCCATCGCAGAAGCCAAGCTTATCGGCGACGAGTTGCCATGTTTGTCCTGCGATAAGGATGTTTGCGAGCGGCATGTCCCCGCCAATCTGGGGCTTGGCAATTGCCGGGGGCCCTGGGTCTTTGCGCCATAACCAGGTTAGGGAATCGGGAAAGATGGAGCCGCCGTGCTTGGACCCATGGGAGTAGCCTTGGGCGAAGTCGAGTTTCTCGTCATAGCCCATGTTTTGGAGCGCGCGATCCATGAGTTGGTTGGCTATGGGCCAGCTCCCGAACTGGTTGTCCAGATCGCCCGAGCAATCCGCGAGGTAAACCCGCAGGGGCTTGGGCTCGGTTTTGCGGATCAAGGAGGGATAGGCGTTGCCGCCACGGATATTGGTGAAGCTGCCCACATTCGAGCACACCTTCCGGAACATGTCGGGCCGTTCCCAAGCCACGGTGAAGGCGCAGATGCCCCCGCTGGAAGAACCCCCGATGGCGTGCAGGTCCGGGTCAGGCGAGAAGGGCCAGCGTCGGGCGACTTCTGGCAGGATCTCGTCGATAAGAAACTGCGAGTACCGGGGTCCCAACGTGTCGTACTCGGTGCTCCGATTGCTGGCTTTCCATGGGGAGGAGAGCGGGCCGCGGGATTCTTCGTGGCCCGGGTTGATGAAGACGACAAGGGTTACAGGCATGGCGCCTTTGGCGATGAGATTGTCGACCACCGTGGGAGCGCGCCATTCGCCCTTCAAGTTCGCGTAGCTGTGTCCGTCCTGGAGAACCAGAATGGCGGCCGTGCCGTCCGGCTTATACTGTGCGGGA
>JAYVTN010000252.1:0-4603 GCA_043788785.1 Spartobacteria bacterium
TGAAGAGGCTTCGCGCGCGGTTGCTGCCTAATATCGCTCCGGCTCAATCCTTATGAAGCTCAGCAAGGAAGTACGCAAAGTTTCCCGGGAACTCTTCAAACGGAGTTTGGTCGGGGGCAAAACCGATACCGATCTGGCCAAACGCATTGTCTCCATCGTGTCGGAATCCAAGCCGCGGCATTATCTGGCGATACTCAAAAATTACGTACGCTTGATTCGACTGGAAGTCGAGAAGCGGCATGCGGTCATCGAAAGCGCTGTAGAGATGGATCACGAGGCGATGAATCGTCTGGTGGCCAGTTTACGCGGGGCGCATGGCCAAGACCTGACCACCGAGTTCAAGGTGGTTCCCCAGATCATTGGCGGTTTGCGAATCAAAATCGGCAGCAATGTCTGGGATAGTACGGTTTTAGGGCGCTTGAATCGTTTGGAATCCCAATTTGCCCAAATCTAAGGGCCTTACCTCAACTCATTTTACCTCTTTAATTTCCACTTCCATGAGCAACATCCTGCAGGATCTCGAAACTCAAATCAGCGGCCTGAAGACCAGCGCTGCAAAATCCAACATCGGCACGGTACGTGAGGTCGGCGACGGGGTCGCAAAGATCGAGGGCCTCAGTGATGTGATGCTCAATGAGATGATCGAATTCCCGGGTGGGGTTTTCGGTATCGCTCTCAACTTGGAAGAGACCGAAGTCGGCGCCATTCTCTTGGGCGATGACAAGTTGATTGTCGAAGGCTCCGAAGTCAAAACCACCGGGCGGTTGCTCTCAGTGCCTGTTGGCAAAGAGCTCCTGGGCCGAGTCGTGAACACTTTGGGAGAGCCCATCGACGGCAAGGGGCCGATCAACTCAACGGTCTCTTATCCTCTGGAAAAGATCGCGCCCGGGATTATCAAGCGCAAGCCAGTGAGCCAGCCCGTGCAGACGGGTATCATGGCCATCGACGCGATGATCCCCATTGGCCGCGGCCAGCGTGAACTGATCATTGGCGACCGTGCGACGGGCAAGACGACAATCGCCATCGACACCATCATCAACCAGGCACGCAGCAACAAGGCCAACCAAGGAAAGCCCGGCTTCCGGCCGATGTATTCCATCTACGTGGCCGTTGGCCAAAAGAACTCCAACGTCGCTCGTTCCTTGGCGATTCTCGAGAAAGCCGGTGCTTTGGAGTACACGATCGTTGTAAGTGCCCCCGCGTCCGATCCTGCGTCCAACCAATATTTTGCCCCCTTCGCCGGTGCTGCCATGGGTGAATGGTTCATGGACAATGGGATGGATGCGCTGATCGTATTCGACGACCTTTCAAAGCATGCTGTGGCTTACCGCCAGGTATCCTTGTTGCTCAAGCGTCCCTCGGGTCGTGAAGCGTATCCGGGCGACGTGTTCTATCTACACTCCCGCTTGCTGGAACGCAGCGCCCGGGTCGATGAAAAGAACGGGAACGGTTCGTTGACGGCTCTGCCGATCATCGAGACCCAGGCGGGAGACGTCTCAGCCTACATCCCCACCAACGTCATCTCGATCACCGACGGCCAGATTTATTTGGAGACGGACCTTTTCTACCAGGGCGTTCGTCCGGCCGTGAGCGTCGGTCTCTCTGTGAGCCGCGTTGGCTCGGCGGCCCAGATCAAGGCCATGAAACAAGTGGCCGGCAAGATCAAGGGTGACTTGGCTCAGTTCCGTGAGTTGGCGGCATTCGCCCAGTTCGGAAGCGATCTGGATGCCAAAACCAAAGGCATGCTGGAGCGTGGCGCCCGCATCGTGGAACTCTTCAAGCAGAATCAGTACAACCCGATCCCGGTTGAGGTGCAGGTGGTGACGCTCTGGGCCATGCAAAACGGCTTCCTCGATGACGTGCCCGTGGATAAGGTGCGGGACTTCCAAACCAAGCTTCAAGATTTCATGGGAACCCGCAAGGACGCCGTTCTGGCGAAGATCCGGGACAAGGGTGCCATCAGCGACGAGATCACTGCGGACCTCAAGGGTGCCGTTGGCGAATTCAAGCAGACCTACCGGTAATCGATCATGGCCGCGAATACCCGCGACATCCGCCGACGCATCAAGTCGGTCAAGAACACCTCGCAGATCACAAAAGCGATGCAGATGGTGGCTGCCGCCAAGATGCGCAAGGCGCAGTTGGCGGCTTTGGCCGGGCGCCCGTATGCGCAGTTGCTCAATCGGGTGCTGCAGTCGGTGGCTTCGAATTCCGAAGACAATACTCATGAGCTTCTGGAAGTGCGCGAGGTTAAGAAGGAGCTCGTTGTGCTGATCAGCACCGACAAGGGGCTGTGCGGCGGGCTCAACACCAACTTGCTGCGCGAAGCCGCCAAGTACGATCCCGAGCGGACCGTCTTCGTGGCCGTGGGACGCAAGGGTATGCAGTGGTTGGTGCGAGGCGGGCGCAACATCCTGGCCGACTTCCAAATCAAGGAGCAGATCAATTTCATGGAGTCCAAGGCGGTCTCCAAGTTTGCAATGGAGAAGTATCTCAGTGGCGAAGTGGACAAGGTAACTGTGTTGTTCACCGACTTCGTCAACACGATGAGCCAGGTGCCCACCGAACGCGTGGTGCTGCCCATCACCTCCTATGAGGTAGGTGCTGGCCTGGAGGGCGCTTCCCACACCTCTCTGCCGCAAACCGATACGAGCACCGAATACCTGTTTGAGCCCGGGATTGGCGAAGTGCTGGGAGGCATCCTTCCCCATTACGTCCATTTCCAAGTGTACCAGATGATTCTCGACTCCCGTGCCTCCGAACACAGTGCGCGGATGGTGGCAATGAAGAGCGCCACCGACAATGCCAAGCAGCTCATCAAGGACCTCACGCTAGACTACAACAAGATCCGTCAGGCTAGTATCACGACGGAACTGCTGGAAATCACCACTGCGCAGATGGCGATCCAGTAAGAGCGCCAACACCCCGACATAAAAATTTATATGAGTAACACCGGAAAAATCGTTCAAGTCATCGGCCCCGTAGTGGACGTTGACTTCTCCGCCTCAGGCGTATTGCCAAAGATCTACGAGGCACTGGAAGTGGAGTTCAGTGTCAGTGGAGTGAACACCAAGCTCGTTTTGGAAGTCCAACAGCACCTGGGCGAAGGTTGGGTGCGTGCCATTGCGATGAGCTCGTGCGAAGGGCTCAAGCGGGGGATTCCAGTCAAAGCCCAAGGCACGCCGATTAGCGTGCCCGTGGGAGAAGGCATTTTGGGCCGTGTGTTCAATGTCACTGGGGATCCAGTGGATGAACGCGGTGAAGTACCGCACACCAAGCGCTATCCGATCCACCGGCCGGCTCCAACGTTGATCGAGCAGGACGTCTCCGCAGATATCCTTGAGACCGGAATCAAGGTCATCGATTTGATCTGTCCGTTCACCAAGGGTGGTAAAGTCGGCGCCTTCGGTGGAGCTGGGGTCGGTAAGACGGTCGTGATCATGGAGTTGATCAACAACATTGCCAAAGGCCACGGTGGCTACTCCGTGTTCGCTGGCGTCGGCGAGCGCACCCGTGAAGGCAACGATCTCTATAACGAGATGGCAGAAGCCGGCGTTATCAATCTAAAGGACCTCTCAAAATCGAAGGTCGCCCTGGTCTATGGCCAGATGAATGAGCCTCCTGGGGCACGCTTGCGTGTCGCTCTCTCGGCGCTTTCCATGGCGGAATACTTCCGGGACGAAAAGAACCAGGACGTTTTGCTTTTCGTCGATAACGTCTTCCGGTTTTCGCAGGCCGGTGCGGAAGTGTCAGCACTGCTGGGGCGTACGCCTTCCGCAGTGGGGTACCAGCCAACGTTGGCGGCAGAAATGGGACAGCTCCAGGAGCGGATCACCTCCACGACCAAGGGCTCAGTGACCAGCTTCCAAGCGGTCTATGTGCCAGCGGATGACTTGACCGATCCGGCTCCGGCCAACACGTTCGCGCATCTGGATTCGACCATTGTGTTGGAGCGTTCCATTGCGGAACTAGGAATCTATCCCGCAGTGGATCCGTTGTCTTCGACCTCCAAGGCGTTGGCTCCTGAGATTGTGGGCGAAGAGCATTATTTGGTGGCCCGTGGCGTGCAACGTGTGTTGCAGCGTTACAAGGATCTCCAAGATATCATTTCGATCCTTGGTATGGATGAGCTTTCCCCTGAGGACAAACTCACTGTATTCCGGGCCCGCAAGATCCAGCGCTTCCTCTCACAGCCCTTCCACGTGGCAGAAATTTTCACGGGAACTCCCGGCCAGTACGTTTCTATCAAGGAAACCGTACGTGGCTTCAAGGAGATCCTCGAAGGCAAGCACGACGATGTCGGCGAGACCAACTTCTACATGAAGGGCGGGATCGACCAGATCCGGGACTAATTCCGGATTCGTTCCGGACTTCCTGCAAACCAGAGCAACCCAATGGCTACACTCCGTCTTGAAATCGTCACGCCTGAGAAACGGGCTTATAGTGACGATGTGGAAATGGTTGTCATCCCCGCAATCGAAGGCGAGATGGGCATCTTGCCCATGCACGTTGCGATGATGACGCAGATCAAACCCGGTGAGCTAGTGGTAACCAAGGGGCGCGAGGTGTTGCACTTGGCCGTTGGCGAAGGGTTCGTGGAGAT